>NZ_CAWUDP010000013.1:0-146344 GCF_963920835.1 Scytonema sp. PCC 10023 | reverse complement strand
GTGACAAGACACTCAAAGTCTGGGACTTGGCTGATGGCAAACAACTTTTCACACTTAACGCTCATCGCGACTGGGTAAACGCAGTCGCCGTTACGCCAGACGGCAAGCGGGTGATTTCTGGTTCATTTGACAACACACTTAAAGTTTGGGATTTGGCTGATGGCAAACAACTTTTCACACTTAACGCTCATCGCAACCTGGTAAGGGCAGTCGCCGTCACCCCAGACGGCAAGCGGGTGATTTCTGCTTCCGATGACAACACACTCAAAGTCTGGGATTTGGCTGATGGCAAACAACTTTTCACACTCAACGCTCATCGCAGCTCGGTAACGGCAGTCGCCGTCACCCCAGACGGCAAGCGACTAATTTCTGCTTCCCGTGACAAGACACTCAAAGTCTGGGACTTGGCTGATGGCAAACAACTTTTCACACTCAACGCTCATCGCAACTCGGTAACGGCAGTCGCCGTCACCCCAGACGGCAAGCGGCTGATTTCTGCTTCCCGTGACAAGACACTCAAAGTCTGGGACTTAGAGACAAACAGAGGATTTTTTCACTTTTTTCGGAATTTAATAACCCGAAGGCAACTTTTCACACTCAACGCTCATCGCGACTCGGTAACGGCAGTCGCCGTCACCCCAGACGGCAAGCGGGTGATTTCTGCTTCCAATGACAGCACTCTCAAAGTCTGGGACTTGGCAGATGGCAAACAACTTTTCACACTCAATGCTCATAGCTACTGGGTAACGGCAGTCGCCGTCACCCCAGACAGCAACCGGGTGATTTCTGCTTCCAATGACAGCACTCTCAAAGTCTGGGACTTGGCAGATGGCAAGGTTATTACCAATTTTACTGCTGATAATCCAGTATGGTGTTGTGCTGTTGCACCGGATGGAATGACAATTACGGCAGGGGATAGTTCAGGGCAGATTCATTTCCTCCAGTTGGAAGCAGGTTTATGAACATCACACCTCGCCCCCCAACCGCTTTTCAAAAAGAATTCCAGCAACTGATTCACGAAGGGAGCAGCAATTTTGTTGGTCGTGAATTTGCCTTTGCTGCTATTACCGACTTCCTCAACCACCAACCCTGTGGTTACTTTACCATTGTGGGCACACCTGGCAGTGGCAAAAGTGCCATCCTCGCCAAGTATGTCATGGAAAATCCTTCTGTTGTTTATTACAGTGCGGAAGTTGAAGGAAAAAATTTGAGTACGGAATTTCTCATAACTGTTTGCACTCAGTTAACCCTTCGGCTACGCTCAGGGTTAAAGCCGAGCGGAGTCGAGGCTTTAATCAGGGAAATGGGGGATACAAATGTGTCGCTTCCGGATAACGCTACTGAGGGAAGTTGGTTTTTCTCACTTTTACTTCAGAAAGTCAGCGATTTATTACAACCAGATCAGCGTTTGATTATTGCTATTGATGGGTGCGATCGCATCGACCTCAACAACCAATTTCCAGACTCAAATCTATTTTACCTTCCTAGATATCTTCCAGAGCGGGTTTATTTTCTCCTCACCCGTCGCCCCTTTTTAAGCGAAAAATCTGGTTTATTAATCGAAACTCCTGCTCAAATTTTGGATTTAGAAGCATATTCCGAACAAAACCGAGAAGATGTGCAGACATATATACAACAATACATTTCAGCAACACCCTCCTTTTTAAACAACGCTGAGTGGATAAACAATCACTCTATCAGCGAACAAGAATTCTACCAACAACTCACACAACAGCTAAGACTCAAGAGCGAAAACAATTTCATGTATCTCAACCACATCTTAAAAGCAATCTCCCAAGGTTTTTATCCCGATAGCCCAAGCGTGGCGTTAGCCATACCCTTTCAATTTGAACCACTCCCTCCGGGGTTAGAGGCGTATTACAAAAATCATTACCAGCGCATCAAGGGTAAAGGTTTGTCTTCAGTGGGATTGGCTGTATTAAAATGTCTAGCACAGCTTGTACAAGCCCTTTCAGTAGAATTAATAGCCCAAATGGTTGATGAAGATGAATACGAAGTAGAAAAAGTGCTAGAAAATTGGCTGGAATTCTTATATCAGGAAATTAGAGGAGAAGAAACCTTTTACCGTTTGTATCATACCAGCTTTCAGAACTGGTTAGGCAAGCAACTCAATTTATCTTAGATTTCGTTCCAGAAAAAGAGGGGCGATTGCGCGGAGCGCAGTGCCTTCGGCAATCGCTCAGCCCGCCCTATGCCCCAGCCCACCAAACCCTCTGGGCAAAGAAAGAAGGGCAATCGCATCTGATGGACGTCCGAAATTCTGAGCGATCGCCTACATCAACTTATGAGTGAGAACATAGGAGTGGAGATTCCTCGCTACACTGCGTTTCGCGACTAATGACATTTACGATTTTTGGAATGAATGCAAGAAGTCTATAAATCAAATAGAAACTATCCTTTCCCTGATAGGGAGGTTGAGTCCACAAAGTTTCGTACGGCACGATCACCATATATTACACGCAAATCGTTGACCCCTATCTCTGTGCATGGATGTAGTCCACAAAGTAAAACCTTGGACTAAGCCAGAATTTCAGCCAAGCGTAAGCTCCTAGACCTAATAGTGCTGTCACAATTAGGGGTAAACCTAACTTAACTTGCAATGCATCGGGAAGGAGAACAATAGCGGAAACAGTAATACCAAAGTATATCAAAAGCACTGCCTGCAAGAGTTGCACAACTTTCAGCGCACGCCGACAGCTACTACAATGTTGGGTATGTTGTTTGTAGCGATCCAAAACTTGTTCGCGATTTTCATTTATATTCCTGATTTCTGGAACACTTATTCCTACTTCACTCCACGGTAGCTGTCCGTGACAATACTTATCAAACCAATTCCTATACTCAATCACTAGCCTATCTGCGCTTGTAGGTAGTTTATAGCAAGTTTTCCAGCTTTGGGACGATTGTGTCTGTTGGAGAAAATACTCTTGCTGTTGTAAAAGCACCATATCTCCATCAAGAACTTCATTGCGTTCGCTAATATGATCCCACCAACGGGGTATAAGACGATGGAGTGTTTTGGCAAAGTTACGGGGAAACTGAGCGACAATCCGAGATTTACCAGGAGATACTGGCATACAATAGGTGACAAGTCCAACCTGCTTTCCACCGTTACCAAACTTGATTGCATACTCCAAGCGACAAGGTGGTTCAAAAGTGATTGTTGTTTGAAAGCGTCCAACTGTTGCCGCTTCAATCAAATTTGCTGTTGATTGCACAATTTTAATTGGTATAGGTTGTGCTTTTGAGCGATCGCCCTGCACGCCGTGATGAGCAAAAGGAACATGACTGGGATCTGCCACATTTTCCACAAGGGTTTGCCAGTCATATTCTAAATCCCGTACAAAAGAAGACCAAACAAAGCCTTTGCTTGCATCTACTTGCGGTGATAAAGGTAAGGGTGTATTAGCAGCTTGTTCGCTTGATTTTGCATCTGGCCAAACCCAGAGTAAATCCTGTTGCTGACGAACTGGTAGTGCTACAGCACACAGATTTTCTTTATTCTTGCTCACAAGTTCTGGATTTTCCGCTTGGGGAATCTGAGTACAAATTCCTTGCTCATCAAATTGCCAACCGTGATAGCTACACATTAAATTCCCCGTTTTGTCATCAATGCGCCCCTCACTTAGGGGAGCCTTGCGGTGGGGACATTGATCTAAAAACACCCGGAAAGTTTGAGATAATTTGGGTTTCCAGATAACTAAACGCAGTCCCAAAAGTGTCACTGCAGTTGGTTGCTTGGGATCTAGGTCTTCGACTGGCGAGAGAGGATACCAGTACTGAAAAAAGTTGAATTCAGGTTCCATTTTACTAACGGGGATTTAAATTCCCAAAACGCTTTAAGTTTTCTTAATGAAGCATTTATTCGCTATATTGAGTGCCAAAACTGAATCTAACCACGAAACAACGACTAAAAAAGCAAGTTAGCAGTTTTTTCCCCATAGTAAGAATTAATGCTCTTTCGTATCCTTCTTATTTTGCTCCTGCTGCTCAAGCCACGTTTCGACTAGATCGACCATCACTGCGTATTGCGCTTAAAAATGATTGACAGTTCAGTTTGAAACTCCTCATTTAATAAATAGTTTAGCTCTCTTGATCCGAGAGATAATGGCTGTTTCTGCCTCTGACAATTTTATAGGAGGATTCCAGTTAGGAGGACGCATTATTTTTTACTACCGATATGACTCAAATCATTTTGGCTAAGATGAGTTGATATTACACCGTTTTTATCCACCTTGATTCCTCAATCAATTCTTTTAGTATATTCATTCTTGGTCAGGCTATCGCACCTAGAAACTAGCTGGCGCAAGAATTTCTTTGACTTTCACTATGTATAAGTTATACAAAAATGACCGAGAATTGCACAGTTGCATTCACCCACTTCAAACTAACAAGCCTCTTAAGTCCCAAAGAATCGCGATCGCCTGCTTTTGTTGCTTGTTTTCCAACCTCATAAGTAGGTCAACCTTAAAAAACATAAAACAAACCTAACCCCCCAGCCCCCTTCCCTATAAGGAAGGGGGAGAGTCAAAGCTGCTCCCCAAGGGAGAGTCAAAGCCTCTCCCCTTGTAGGGGAGAGGTTTGGAGAGAGGTCTTACGTTTAATTAGGTTGACCTACTTATTACCTCTTTTTTGTCAATCATTATTTCTTGACCGGCGCTCTAGGTGTGCGATCGCTTTTTACCAGTCCTCATCGTACCCCGAAAGGGACTTTTGCAAGAGGTCTAATTTTCACTACAAAAATCAAATTATTAAAGAGGGCTAATTTATGTTGGTTATTAATGCATACGCCCCAACCACTCTTTAATCTCCTCAATCAACCAGTGGCGTTCCACCGTAGCCAAAGGACTGGAAGTAAATTTCCGTGTCCCAGAATATTCTATTGTCACCCCTCGCGGTGCGGAACCTTGCTGAACTATCTCTTCGTAGACTTTAGTAATCAGTGAAGTTTTTCCCCGACGCCACCAGTAGCATAAACCAAACAACTTCCAGCGGATTTCAAAATTTTCCTGGTCAAAATACAAGTCCGTGTGTCTAAAAGCAGGTAGCACTGTTGCTTGGAATAGCACAAGCAGCAAAGCTAAAAAAGGGAAAATATACAATATTGCAGAATAGCTGAGTCCTGTTGTCGCCAGATTCAGCCACTGGGGCAGTTGCCAGACAAAAGGAGTCACCAGCCCGATGAGATAAAATAATTTGAACGCTTTCGCTCCGCGTCTGGGAATTTTAATTTCTATCTTATGAGCAGACTTTTTGATTTGAATCCGACTACCTGTAGGCTTGGGGCTAGTCTGCGGTGGGCTGAGTGCGTGTCTGTTCTTGAGTGCGTCTAGTGCTTGGCGAGCAGTACTGAGCCGTTCTGTGACATTTGGTTCTGTAAGTTTACCAATCCAATTCACAAAACCCGCATCGATACTCACTCTGTCAGCAAACTGAATGCGGGAATCTCGATATGGTAAATCAGCAGGCGGCGTCCCTGTGAGGAGATGAATCAAGGTTGCGCCCACAGCATACAAGTCAGAGGCGGGAACAGCACGACCTCCAAACTGTTCCATTGGCACATAGCCGTAAGTTCCCACGACTGTGAAGGTAGCACCTTCTAATACGGCTTGGTCTTGCACTGCGCCAAAGTCTACCAGGTAAACCCGCTCATCCTGACCCCAAATTAAATTGCTGGGTTTGATATCTCGATGCAGCACAGGAGGGTCGAGTTCGTGCAGGTAGACGAGAATGCTCAAAATTTCCACCGCTATCTTTTCTACCTGTGACTCCCAAAAGCGATGACCCTTATCCAGCAGTTCCTGGAATGATCTTCCGGGAATGTAACTCTGCACCAACCCAAACCAGGGAAATCTCGAATCTGGCTGCTCTTCCAAGACAAAGTAATCTCGATACTTGGGAATTCGGGGATGATCAAGATTTTTTAGCACTTGAGCCTCACGCTCAAACAGCTTGCTTTCATCCCAATGCATCTGCGGGCTGAGAGTGAGCAGCTTGACAACAACTTGTTCTTGGGATTGTGTACCCAAATCTACTGCTAACCAAGTTTGACGACTAGCATCTTGCCCTAATTTTTCTTGAAGTTGATAGCGCTTGCAGAGTAACTGTCCCGTTTCTGCCATAACCTTTGAGCCTAAAACCTAAAGTCCCAACCAATGCTTGATTTCATCCACCAGCCAACGGCATGCGTCGTGGGAAAGAGGTGGATTCAATCTACCAAACGAATACTCTTCGACACCAACTGCAAGAGTGACTTCAGCAATTTTATTCTTGCCAAAGCCGCCAGAGTCACTTTTGAAAACTTTGTCAATCTCTAAAACATTTCCTCGCTGCTGTTTGATGCGAAAACCCAGTACTTTCACCTGAATTTCAAATTGCTGATGGTCAAAGTAGACATTTGTCTCCACCAAGACAGGTAAGATAAACCAAGCCGCTAATACGAGACTACCTGTCAACCAAAGCCAATACATCCACGAACTATTGGTCAAAACCGACAACCAAAACAACCAAAATCCGAACCCTGCTACCACAAGCCAATTTCTCGGACTAGTAACCACCTTACGCCAAGGGACAGGAAGTTTAATTTGCAAGCGGCTAGGTGATTTTTTCAGCCAAACACAGCTTTCTGGAAGGCGTGGACTAGCAACTTTGATAGCATTTTGATTAGCTTTGAGAGCCTCAAGCGCCTGTTGAGCGCTCTTGAAACGTCTTTCTAAATTAGGCTGGGTGAGTTGCTCTAACCAACGAGCAAACCCAGGATTGAGCCTGACAAGGTGAGCAAACTGCAAGCGAGAATCCTTTTGAGGTAAATCCGCTGGAGAAATACCTGTTACTAGATGAATTAACGTTGCTCCCAAGGCATAAAGGTCAGATGCTGGAGTCGCCCTTCCGCCAAACTGTTCCAAGGGTGCATATCCATAAGTTCCCACCACAGTAAAAGTGGCTCCCTCTTTAGCAGCGCGATCTTGTACTGCACCAAAATCAACCAAATAAATCCGAGAATCTTTACCCAATAACAAATTGCTCGGCTTAATATCCCGATGCAGCACAGGAGGACTCAAACCATGCAGGTAAATCAGAATTTTTAGGATATTAGCAGCAATTTTGCGAACTTCTGGCTCTGCGAACACTTTACCTTGAGCCAGTAATTGCTTGAGTGATGTGCCAGGAATATACTCCTGAACTAACCCAAAGTAGAATAACTGGTCATCAAGGCAAAAATAATTGCGATACTCGGGAATGCGAGGATGGTTGAGATGTTTCAAGACCTGTGCTTCTCGCTCAAACAGTCTTAAATTCTCCCACTGCATTTGGTCGCTAAAAGTGAGCAGTTTCACCACAACGTCTTCTTGTGTTGACAAATCCTGTGCTAACCAGGTTTGACGACCTGCATTTTCAGCCAGTTTTTCTTTAAGTTGATAGCGATTATCTAAGACCTGTTGCGTTTGCAGCATCGTGTCGCTATTCCTTAACACTTTTGTCCCAAAATGGCACTATGGATCGTCCAGAAATCAACTTCTTGGCTAATGTAGAGACTTACCATACTACATATATAATATTTTGAACTACGCATACAGTCCTTGACTTTTCAAGAACGCTCGACATATAGAGGAATTTTGCTATTAGCTATTGATAATCAATGGTTACCCGCCAAGGAAAAGAAACGATGCCATCATAGAGAGACATTTTTTAACTTATGTGGTAATACAAATTATCTACTGAGTGAAACAACTCTATTCCGGATTTTCTGTCAAATATTTAGCAAAACTTAGATATTTAACAGGAAGGAGAGGAAAGGCGAAATAAAATTTTTTGGGAGAATTAATGACCATTAATGATACGGTTTCTTGGTATATTTACTTAGATAAATGCGAGATAAGTTTTCTATCCTAGTAAATATTATAATTTTTATACAGCTTGCTGTGTTGATTCTGTTGACTAAACAAATCACGAAAAGTAGGATGGGCATTGCCCACCCTAGAGTAAACATTTATTTCAGTTAATTGACAAAAGCTATACTTTAGCAAATCAAAGTTGCATGAGGTATTCTGACTTAATTAAGTTGGCTGCTGTAAGCACTATACCCATAAGCCAAAGTTTCTTTCATAGCAGCTGACGGCTTAAGACTTCTGTTAATCAATTTAGCAAACGGTATCCGGATTCCTTTAATTGTTTCCGGTAGAATGGCGTATTCTTGTGTTGGTTCTACAATGTATTGTGGACACTTTTCTTTCATTCCGGAAGCAGTTAACATGGCTTCTATTTCAGATGCAGAGTATTGCTTGAGATAAACTGAATTCTGCTTTGGGCTGAGTCTTCTCACCAAATTATGAATTTTATGAGAAGGACAAGACTTGTTGTGGAAAGAATGATTGAAAACGAACGTTCCACCTGGTTTAAGTACACGAGATATCTCAACCAGCAGGTTTCTAATTTGTGCCTCTGGTATATGCATAAAGACGCAGTTAGAAATTACCAAGTCTACAGAATTATCTTCTAAAGCTAATAACTCAGCAGAAGCACAAATAATGTAAAACTCTGCTTCCGGAAAAAAATCATATTCTTGCTTACACTTGAGTAACCGTCGCAATAAAGATTCAGAAATATCAATACCGTAATATTTCTGACATTTTAAATTTTTATCCTTTGAAAGGAACAAAGGAATCCGACCGTAACCACAGCCAATTTCCAGAATAGAATCTACAGACTTGTTGATAGGAAACTGATTCCAAGTTCCTCCAGGTCTTCCGGTAAGAAGAGTGTAATCTTGTTTAATCGGCGATGTTTCTTCTGCTTGCTCAATTTTTTGGGAACCATAGTATGTCTTACCAATTTTGTCCCATCTTTGTTTTTGTTCAGTACTATTCAACTGTTCGTAGTCTTTGGGGAAATAAATGCCATCCCGCAGTTGAAAGTCATTTAAGCTGATTTTACTGTTTACTGATTGACTCATTCGATTATTCCTGATACATAGTTAAATATGTTGTCGGTTCTACTCTGAAGTCCATGTTAACCGCAAGTAGTCTTAGTAAGCTCACCGGAATGCACCCCACCCCCCAACCCCCTCCCCGCAAGCGAGGAGGGGGCAGAAAATAACTGACTTTTCACGCCATGTAGAAAAATCCACGAAAAACCTAACCCCCTAACCCCCTTCCCTACTAGGGAAGCGGCTAAGGTAAAAGCCTCTCTCCTCGTAGGAGAGAGGAATGGAAGCGAGGTTTTCCAGATAAGAGTGAAAAGTAAGCAGAAAATAAGGGTTTTAAAGCGGGTGTGCATTCCGGTTAATAAACTTACCTACCTTTGCACATCAACGCTAGATGTAAGGGTGTGAGTGAATTATTCTCGCCTTACAGCCTTACCCTCCTAGTAAGGTTTTCATCTCTGGGTGCCTTTATGGTTAAATAGTATCTTTACACCAAATGTTTTAAATTTGATGGTGGAATAAACATTGGAGGCTGGTATGTCAGAAGTGTCACAAGGCAAGCGAGTGGTGGTTGTTGGTGCTGGTTGGGCTGGTTTAGGTGCAACCTACCATCTGGCAAAACAAGGGTACGACGTGACACTTCTAGAAGCTGGTTCCTATCCTGGTGGATTGGTGGCTGGTTGGAAAACAGCAGCAGGACGTTCAGTAGAAGCGGGTATTCATGGCTTCTGGTATCCTTACACCAATATCTTTTCGCTGATCAATGAACTGGGAATTAATCCGTTTACAACTTGGACTCGTTCATCGCAATATTCTCCCGCGGGGTTAGAAGTTGAATCACCAATTTTTCAGAACTTACCGCAACTCCCGACGCCTCTAGGAACTTTTCTGTATACGCAGTTTAAGCGTTTGCCATTAATTGATCGCCTCAGCGCGCTGCCTTTACTTTACGCCGTTGTTGATTTTGATAACTCCGATGAAGCTTGGCGGCGTTATGATTTTGTCACCGCCCGTGAATTGTTCAAAGACTTTGGCGTTTCTGCACGACTTTACCGCGAATCTTTTGAACCAATGCTGTTGGTGGGCTTGTTTGCCCCTGGGGAACAGTGTTCGGCTGCGGCAGCTTTAGGAATGCTTTACTATTTTATTCTGGCGCATCAACCTGATTTTGATGTGGTTTGGTGTCGCGGAACTGTAGGAGAAAAAATCTTTCGCCCTTGGGTGGAACATATTGAAAAAGCTGGGGCAAAGGTGCTAGCAAACCGCCGAGTCACTGACTTAATTGTTGATAGCGATAATCGGGCAACAGGAGTTGTTTGTGGTGATGAAGTGTTTGATGCTGATGCAGTAATTTTTGCTGTTGGTATCACTGGCATGAAAAAGATTTTATCAAGTAGCCCTAGCTTGCAAAGCCGTCAGGAATTTCGCAATCTGAGCAATTTGGGAGCGATTGATGTTTTAGCAACTCGGCTATGGTTTGACCGAAAGATTCATATTCCCCTTCCTTCTAATGCTTGCTTTGGGTTTGATACAACCACTGGCTGGACATTTTTTGATTTGAATGCATTGCATGATGAATACCGTCACGAACCCGGGACAGTTGTTGAAGCTGATTTTTATCATGCCAATCAGTTTCTTTCCTTAGAAAATGAGGAAATTATTCCGATAGTTCAGCGTTATTTAGCAACTTGTGTACCAGAATTTCGTGAAGCTAAGGTCATTGATAGTAGTGTGATTCGTCTACCACAGGCAGTGTCTCACTTTGCTCCTGGTAGCTATCGTTCTATGTTACCAGCAAAAACAAGTTTTAAGAATGTCTTTATGAGTGGTGATTGGATTGTAAACCGCCACGGTTCATGGTCACAAGAAAAGGCTTACGTTACTGGTTTAGAAGCAGCAAATTTAGTGATTTCTTCTTTTGGAGAGGGTACGCCAGTCAAAATTACACCTGTGCAACCAGATGAGCCACACATTCAATTAGGAAGAGTCGTTAACAGGAGTGCGCGTCATATTGGCAAATCTATCTTGCCTGAATTTTGGTTACCATAGCATTTCGCGTTTAAAGCGTGTTAGCCTTTTTTATAAGGAATTAACCTTTATTCAAAGAATTTTTGTCTCTTATAAAGACTGGTAATTAACTCTGTCCAACGGCAAGACCTTCTGTTCTAAATTTTGAAATCCTCAGAATTTCTTCATTTTTTACAGCTAAGTTGGTAAATGTGTTTCCATTAGGGACGGCTAAGTCGCTGCTGACGCTAGATTAAGCGTCAGCAATTTTTCTTGTACACCATGAAGCCAAGCTGTTGATAAGTTCCACATAAAAGTTGCATTGCTTTATCGTGTAGACCGTTCACTGTTAACTGTTGAGTGTCAACCGCGAGGTCAACAACTCTAATAAGTGATTGTGCAATGAATATGTGTTTTAGCTTAGAAATGATGATGGCGATTGGCTTTGCCACAGAAGCGAATCGCGATCGCCTTACAGCACTGTGCTCCGTGCGATTGGCTTTGCTACTACCCCGAATTGCGATTGGCTTTGCCACTGCCCCTTGGGCAATCGCCCAAAGAATACTGCCCTTTGAGCGATCGCCAGTCCAAAGAAGTGCAAGCGTGTAGCCTCTACGCAGACAAAACACTAAAAAGTTGAGACGGGTTTCTTGCAACGTTGTGTTTTAACGCTTGTTGTGATTTCGCATTGCTTTATGGATCTTCTTCCATCGTTCTTTCTCAGCTAGATTCGCACTCTGGTCTTGTTTGCGAGCAAGGTAGTTGAGTTCTTTTTGCAGTTTTTGGTAGCTCAAAAACCTTGAGTAGTCGAGTCTTCCCTCTTCCAACGCCTGCTGCACTGCACAATCCGGTTCATTGCTGTGCTGACAATTTCGGAAGCGACACTGCTGTGTCAGGGTTTCGATGTCTGCAAACGTTTCCTGCAAACCTTCATCACCTGCCCAAATTTGGATCTCTCGCATTCCTGGAGTATCTATAATTAAGCCTCCAGTTGGAAGTAAAATTAACTCTCGATGGGTCGTCGTGTGTCTGCCTCGGTTATCGCCCTGTCGCACTGGTTGAACGGCTTGAACGGTTGCTCCCTTGATTTGGTTGGTGATGGTGGATTTACCAACGCCAGACGACCCTAACAAAGCAACCGTTTGCTTTGGTTGGAGGTAGGGCTTTAAGCCATCCAATCCTTGATGAGTGGCGGCACTTAAAACTACGATTGGTACACCAAGGGCAACTGCTTCCACTTCCGTTAAACGCTGTTCAACGCTGTCACACAAGTCTGCCTTGTTTAAGACGATAACTGGATTAGCACCGCTCTCCCAAGCTAGAATGAGATAGCGTTCAATTCTTCTGGCATTAAAGTCTCTATCAAGTCCTGAGACTAAGAAGACTGTATCAACGTTGGTTGCAACAATTTGTTCTTCTGTTTTAGCGCCTGCTGTCTGGCGGGAAAATTTACTTTTCCTAGGCAAAATCTTATGGATAGTTGCTCGTCCTTCAGAATCTCTAACACGGATGACAACCCAATCTCCTACTGCGGGAAAATCTTTAGTTTCAGCAGCCTGATACCGTAGTTTGCCTGTAACTTCTGCTGACAGTTCTCCCTGTTCGCTGTAAAGGATATAGGTATTTCTGTGTTCAATGGCTACCCTACCGACAGTAAATCCTTCTTTACGATAGGGTTCAAAGCTGTGAGCAAAAAAGTCGCTCCAGCCTAAGCAATCTAAATTCACTTCTGTTTCCTCAATGTGTGCTACTTGTTTTGCACAAGGCTCACAGAGGAATTCTGAGTTTCATTCCTGTAAGACGGAGGACTGAAAGAGAATCTCTGCGCCTTGTGTCCGTTGAGTTGGGATAGTCAAGGTGACCCGGACAGCTAGAAACTCAGTCATAATTCTTCCTCCTTTCGTGGTTGATAGAGTGTGATAGAGTAATCAACACTTTCACGTTAGCCAATTCCGGAAAAATAGGTGCTGGCTGTTGAATGGTGGGTTTGGCTATGGCGGCGATGCTTCGCAGGAGCGGCTCCTTGGGCGATCGCACTTAAGCGGAATTCTCCGTCTTAAACCATTGCTTGGCAGTAAGTTTTCAAGTTATGTCAAGTCCAGTTGATTAGTGCCTATTCGGTGCACCAACCTCACCCCGGCTTTGGCTTACGCCAAAACTGCCCCTCCCCGCGAGCTCGGGGAGGGGTTAGGGGTGGGGTGCTACGGACGTTGGTAATGATGATTATTTAAACGGACTTAATATTACACCCTCAAATTGGCTGCATTTTTAACTTGGCTAACCTCACTGTTGTAAACTTCAGACGCAACTTCTTCGAGTTCTGGTTCAACTGCCATGAGATGTTTCTCTAAAATAGCCAAATTGCGGATGTTGGACTTATAGAAAGCATCAAATAAATCACCCACTAAAGGCACTGTGCCAACAACTGATTCTAAAGCAACGTTGAAAATCATTTCGCCTAAGTCCTGACGTGGTATGCCAAAGCGAGTTGCTAAGAAGATGATATAAGCCGAAAATGCTGTACTGATCAAATCACCAGCGCCTGGAATTAAACCAATAATTGGATCTAGTCCAATGCGAAACCCTGTCCCTGGAATACGTAAAGATGTGTCCATGAGACGGCTAAGTTGACGAATCCGGTTGAGAGTAGCTAGGCGTTTAATATTGTTCATCTTTTTTCTGCGGGATACCCCGACCTCAGCGAAGCAGGTCGGGGAGGGATAGCAGGTCAAATCTATAGGCTCGATGCCTGTAGATTTGACAACCTCCGAGTTGGCAGCACGATTAAACCCGTGCTTCGCTGTACCAGCCGGACTTTGTTTTTACTGAACTGACCTAGCCGTTTCCAGTTTTGGTCAGACACAGAAACTTGTTTCTCAGTATCGCCACTCACCCATCCACGATAAGTTTTGATTCCTTGAGTAGCTTCTACGTAGTCCCCTTTCCTGAAACCGTGGCGGGTAACAGTGCCACCATATTTGCGTCTTATCCCACCAATGGATGGAACCATCAGATGAAGTTGACGACGCGATATTGGGGGACGGCGAATAATTGTGAATGGCGCAGGTTGTACTTTCACATCTCCTTTCCAACCCATTGTTTGACGGTCAATCATGCCGTACCCGATAAAGACACCACAAGCTAGAGCAACACCGTCTACAGCGTGAGTTGCTGGGATTGCATCACCCTTAGAATGTTTTTGTTTGTGCAGTCCTAGTTGCTGCCTGATATTCGCAGTCTGCCAGCCTTCTACTTTTTTCACCTCGCCGTATCCTTCCAGATTTTCTAGTTGCCATTTCTGACCTACCATCACAGGACTAAAACCTTTATTACCACGCGCTTTGACTATTTCGTAGGCAACTGTGGTCATCGGGTAAATTAGCGATAACTCGTCAATCACCCGTAGCTCTAATTCGCGGTTAGCCCGGATACTGGGAGGCAGTTTATTGCCTCTGCGATTGTCAAACCGTTTCTGGCGATGAGCGCGTTTGCTGAATGCAATCTTGCGGTTAATCCGTCTACCTCTGCGCCCTCTCCGCATCATGTGCCGTTGTTCCATGCGTTCCCTTACTGTTTTAAACGGCAGTTGGATGTGCGCCATCCACAGGGTAAATTTGGCAGACTGCACACCAACACCTGTGTAATGTTTTCCTGGGTCTATCCCAACCGCTATGGGTTGTATGTTCGTAGTTCTAGGGCACCTGACTAACTGAACTTGGAAAATACCAAGGTCGTTGTACACAACCTGCGCTTTTCCTTCTTTTAACCAACGTCGCACTCTGCTGGCTTTTGCTGGCATTAATGGGTTGCCTGATGGCGTTAAAACTGGTACTCGTAACATGGTGATAAACCTTCGAGTAAAGTATTAAGTCCCCTCGCCCAACACTGACAGAATGGCTTGGCTTTACCCAACACTGTCGGCAAAACAGTTTGTAGATAGACCGGACTGGGGAAGCATCCGGCAGTACGTGTCAGTCAGTGTCTCAATCGGCTAGTCAAACACGTAAGATTTGCCTCTTACAAGCCCCACCCTCTTTTAGGGTGGGGTTATTGACATTCGTCTTGTACCGTTAGAAAGAATATAGCGGTTCTCAATTGAAAAGAACACAGCTCTTGTCTAGATTCTTGTGGGATGGGCTTCTAGCCCGTCCTATATCCGGGCGGCTACCAATCCATTGGTGTCAACTTAAAGCTGAAAACTTTGTAATTACCTTACATCATGCCCTTATACTTGCCCCCAATTCTCGCTTCACCCGACCCCGGTTTTGCCTTGCGCCAAAACCTCCCTGCCCCTAATCCCCAGAGGGGGCCCCGAGTTCCCCAAGGCATCGGGGAGGGGATTAAGGGGAGCCAGCGCTATGCAGGAGGGTTTCCCGACCCAGGCGACTGGTGAGTCCAGTCCTGAAGGCGGGTTTCCCGCCGTAGGGAACTGGCGAACCCGAAGGGCGTGTGGGGTACATCAACGTGGGATAAGCCTTTGAAGGTTAAGTTGACACCAATGGCACCAATCCCACTCCACAAAATTTGTATTCCACTCAAGCAAGAACCCCTATAAATATGGAAAAAATCTCGTGATAAGCGCGTTCATTCTTTCTGGCAGCAAGTCATAAGGGTTTCCAGAAATAAGCAGAGGTTCAATTTATTTGTGTCGTATATGCAACCCATCCATACCTTGTTTAATCCAACGCAAGCACTCATATTCTGAATGGAATAACTTTGGGGCTGCAATATTGTTTAATGAATCCGGCGGATAATGGTCGTAAAAATATTTATCAGCCTGTAGGAAGATAATAATCAGATTATCGCGGTAAGTATAGCGAGACTTGAAATGATCTCCATGACTAATAAACTCTAAATGTTCGTCAATATATTCTTTGGCAATCTCAACAATATTATCTATAGTACTACCATAGATTCCCGCTGGATTTTCTACTTTGTGAAATTTGCTTTTATGACCGATTTGTGATAATAATTTGTACGAATAAATTTTGTAATTATCAGCCTTACCGAAAACAAATGGAATGATGAGATATCCTTTGTATGAAACCGAGTGTTCATAAAGAAGACGGCTCATCACTTGAAAAGATGCCATGAAAAGTCAGGTAAATAACTGCATTTAATGTTTAATGTTCAAATTCAGGATGTAATTTCCCACTTGGAGTTCTCCCACCCACAATTCATATTCTACCCGCAAATGCTCTGGTAAAGGATGCCCGCTGAGTGTTAAGCTTCGAGTAAAATTACGCAAGCGAATAGGTTTGGTCTGTTGTTGTGAATCAGTTGGCAACCAGTAGCAAGTTGTACCAGAAACCCCCTGTTCCCACAAGTGACGGTAACTCAATTGAGCATTACCTTGCATCGTCATGATGACTCGGTAAGGAGAAATCTCTAACCATAATACTCGGGGACTGCTGGGAAGATCAGCATGACCTTGCTCTTGGGAAGATATATTCTCTGGAGTGAAAAAGTTCCCTACTTCACAATTTTTTAGAGACGGTGTGGTCAATACTAAAAGGAAGCGATCGCGGTCTTTTTGATACAATACCACGGGGGTTTCGACAACAGACCAAACTGGTAGGTCTGTGCAGACAAGTGATAGATCAACCGACTTGCAATGATGAGTGATCATGGTAGAAGCGATAAGGGCTAGAAAGCAAAAAAAATTTACTTACTTCTAAAGGGAAACCAAGTGTGATTTATACAGGAACCAGTACTAATGCCTAAAGCGATCAATACCAGAACCTTAGGTGATGGAAAACTGTATAACGTAGATGACACCTACTAAAGTGATAGGTACTAAGGCTAAGAACTTATGCAGCCATCCTTAATGAGGATTTGTATTGAAGTATCTGTTATTTTATCTGTTTAGGGAATCGTGTATATAAAATGACTATGAATCAATGCGCAGAGAAACTGCTTGCTTGGTACGACCATAATCACAGACCACTGCCTTGGCGTCAGAAAGTAAATATTTATCACATCTGGGTGTGTGAGGTCATGAGTCAACAAACGACTCTGGCTGTGGTTGTGCCAAAATTCTCAGAATTTGTCAAGCACCTTCCCACTGTGTACGACCTTGCAGCTTGTGATGAGGAAAAACTTCGCCAACTCTGGTCAGGTTTGGGCTATTACGCTCGTGCCCGTAACTTAAAGAATGGTGCTAAGTTCATTGTTGAACAGCTTGATGGTTCTTTTCCTCAATTATACCATGAGTGGCTGAAAATTCCCGGCTGCGGTCCTTACACAGCGTCTGTGATTGCAAGTATTTGCTTCAACGAAAAAGTCGCCTGCGTCGATGGCAATGTTGTGCGGGTTGTCAGTCGTTTGCTAGCGTTATCTGATGATGTCTGGAGTTCTTCCGGACAATCAGCTATTCAAACTCATGTTGCTCAGATGATTCCGGACGTTCGTCCTGGGGATTTCAACCAGGCTATCATGGAGTTGGGCGCTACTGTGTGTCGTAAATCGAAACCTCTATGCCTTTTGTGTCCATTACAGGAACACTGCCAAGCTTTTGCACACAATTGCATCGAAATTTGTCCTCCCAAAAAACCACGGCGTGATGCGGTGGATGTGGAGTTATTTGCTTTGGTGTTTTGGAGAAAGACAGCAGATACACTTGCTATTGCCAACAGAACAAAAGGATTTCTGTCCAACACTTTCGGCTTCCCATTAATTTCTGCAATTGAAGCATCGCAAGCCAAAAAGGTTCTTCAATCTCTGGAACATCTTCAACTTTTTGAACTGCCAAGCAAATTTTCACATCGTATCACCCATCATCGTATTTCTGGAAAGATTTTGGTTGCACAAGAGGTTGAAAACCTAAGCATCACAACAGAGAGTGTTGCTTGGCAGAAACTAGGTTTGCCACAAGATTTTTACTGGGTTTCAAGAAGTGTTATTGTTTCAAAACTCTCCACAAGTTTGGACAACAAGGTTTTTAAGATTTTTCAAAACTATCAGGACAAAGCTAGTTGAGATTTCTTATTTTAAGTTTGATTTTAAATGTTTGGGGTCACAGCATCAAATGCTTGCGCGGCACTTCTACCAAACGAAGGAAGCAAAAGTTAATTTTGTATGTGATGTTGAATACAATATGCTTTTTAGAGCTTTTAACCAAGGCTATTTTAGGGTAGCAAAAACTGATAAGAAAACCGCATAAAACTGTATATACGCGTCTACATTCAACTCTCAAAAGGATTATTTTAACTAAATCGAAATATTACAAAAATATTCCTTAGGCTGAGGTCTAACAAGCCTTTAGGATGAAGTTGTACTTATGAAAATTACTAAATATATAAGTAAATCAATAAATCACTTAATGAAAATTGAGTGAATGAGTTGAATTTACTCAAGCTTACATAACAGTTAAAAGTCCTTTGTAAATGACAATTCCTAATTCGTAATTAACTTAGTATTTACAAATTACGAATAACTCATTACTAATAATTGTTTTATGACTCACTTTGGTGTCATTTGCCCGCCTTTTTCTGGTCACTTAAATCCCATGGCAGCTTTGGGAAGAGAGTTGCGATCGCCCTCGGGCGGGCGCTCCGCGCCATCGCGTGGACATCGCGTTACCTTCCTGCAAATCCCTGATCTAGAACAGAATGTCCTATCAGAAGGGCTAAACTTTTTCCCGATTGGGCTGTCTACCTATCAACCAGGCGAACTTGCTGAAACTTTAGCGCAGTTAGGTCAATTAAGCGGTATAGAAGCGCTACGTTATTCAGTTAAGTTTTGCCAACGTATCACCGCTATTATCTGCCAACATGCACCCGCTGCCATTGAAGCGGCAGGAATTGAAGCATTGCTGGTAGATCAAATGGAACCAGCGGGTGAAGCGGTAGCCGAACTCCTCAATATTCCATTCATCTGTGTATGCAATGCGCAAGCTATCCACCGTAGCGCAGACGTTCCTCCCTTCTTCACTCCTTGGATTTACGACAATACCTGGTGGGCGCGTCTTCGCAATCAGGCTACTTATTACATCTTAGACCGTAGTAGTCAACCGATTCTGCAAGTCCTCAATGAGTATCGCCAAAAGTGGAAGTTGCCAGTTAACCGCAGGTTGTATGCCTCCCGTTCTCAACTTGCCCAAATCAGCCAACAGTCTGCTGCTTTTGATTTCCCCTGCGCTAATCTGCCAAAGCACTTCCATTACACTGGACCATTACGCAATACATCACCGCGCCAGGTTCCTTTTCCCTTTGAACAATTAACTGGGCAACCCTTAATCTACGCTTCCCTTGGAAGTATGCAAAACACCAAGCTGGAAATTTTTGAGTGCATCGCCGCCGCTTGCCAAGGACTGGACGTGCAATTAGTGATTCCTCTTGGAACTAAGATCAATCCAGAAGCAGTTCAAAAACTGCCTGGTTCTCCACTGGTGGTCGAGTATGCCCCTCAAGTGGAAGTGATTGCCAAAGCTAGCTTAACTATTACCCACGGAGGTCTCAACACTGTACTTGATTCTCTCAGTCATGGAGTCCCTCTCATTGCTATCCCCATCACCTATGAACAGCCAGGAAACGCAGCACGAATCAAATGGACAGGTACTGGCGAAGTTATTCCTTTATCTAACCTAAGCATCCCAAGACTGCGAGCAACGATTGAGCAGGTGCTAACAGAAGATTTTTACTTAAATAATGCATTGAGGGTCAAGCGATCGCTTCACTCAGCAGGCGGAGTGAAACGAGCCGCTGACATTGTTGAGCAGTCGATCAAGCAGGAGTCAGTTATCTCAAATCGTGCACTTGCCCGATAAAGTGTCAAGCCAAAATTTAAGAGTGTGTTTATAAAGAAAATCTTAAGTAGGGTGTGTTACGGCTCGACAAATATTTTGGGTTGCCTACAATTATTTTGAGCCGTAACGCACCGCACGTTTGAAGGTGCGTAACGCTGCGCTTTTACTACATATTTAAAATTTATTTTATAAACACGCTCTAAGGCGACAGCTGTCCAGGCATTAGCCTGGACAGCTTATCCGAATCATATTGCGATCGCTTAAATGCCTTAATTAATAGGTGTGGGTTGCGATGACCCCCAGGCACCTTGGCAAAAATGCGATGATGCAGATTTACGTTACTGAATAGGTCTGGGTTAGGTGCCATTTCACTCTTGCCCAGAAAAAGAAAACCGCTATCCTTAAGGCTAAAGTGAAAGCGCATCAAGACTTTAGTTTGCGCTTCTAAGTTGAAATAAATCAGTGTGTTCCGACACAGCAGTAGGTCAATCTGAGGTATGGGAGGGTCTTCAATCATATTGTGACGGCGGAAGAAGATGGAGCTGCGTAAGTCACGACGAAAAACGTAGTGGTCATCAGCTCGTTCAAAATACTTGTTTAGTAAAGAGCCAGGAACATTACTGACCTGATCACTAAGGTAACTGCCTTGGCGAGCTTGATTCAACGCCTCTTGGTCTATATCTGTGCCGTAGATTCGTACCCGTTGGCGAAACTGTTCTAAGCCAAGGAGTTCAGCCAGAACCATCGCCAAAGTATAGGTTTCTTGTCCAGAGGAACATCCTGCACTCCACGTTCGGATCGGTTCCTCTGATGACTTGCTGGCAATTATTTGCGGAATAATCTGATTGCTGAGATAATCCCAATCAGCTATATCCCTGAAAAAGTAGGTGAAATTATTTTCAATGATGTTAAAAAGGTTAATAAATTCTTCTGAATCAACTTCTAAATAGTCGTTATACTTGCTAAAGTCGGTGATGGAAAGCTGTTGCATACGATAACTAATTCGACGCATTAAGCCCTCACGCTTATAGTTAGTGAAATCAAAATGGTGTTTTTGCCTTAGGTAATTTAGTAATGTCTCAAAATGTAAGTCCTCTGAACACATCTGACCCCCTCCTTGAGTTATGCGTTACTGTTTACTCACTGGCTAATTCTTGACTCTATCCCGAGTGGATTCATCTAACGAGAAGCTCAGTCTACTGGACACGAACAACGCTTATAGATTTGACAAATGTAACAAATTTACTTTTCCTGTTTTCATCGTTGCTTGAGCAACTCGAAAAACTTACAGGTGATCTTTCTCAGGGTAGTTGACCTTGCTGCCTATTTTATGGATCAGCTTGAGTGCGTATTCCTGGGCGATCGCACTCTTATTAGCAGTTTTAATAAACACTAAATTGTTTGCCTTTTCGGTTTTCATTAGCCCCTATTCATCTATCAAATTTATCGGTTTAACTGAACAAAAACAAGGTCAAATAAGCAAAATAATTTAATAGTTAATATTTAAAATTGCTTAAACTTTTTCTAAGAAAACATGTTATTTAGGTAATAATATTTAGAAATAACAGTATATTGTGTTGTGTGTAACAGATTTTTTTGGAACTTATGAATGAGTGGCAAAGTTTTTCCATTACCGGGATGCTCCGGAGGAGGCACCCAAAGGGCACCGCACGACAATTCTTTCTGGCATCAAAGATAAATATGTTGAAGACGATTATGTATCCGCACTCAAACTGGTGTATAACCGCAGCATAAGGATGAAGACCTGCATTGCGAACGTAGGAACCCGAGTTCCCTATTCCCCAATCTAAAATCTAAAATTCCACCGTTATGTCCAAAGAATTTGCTATTGGTAGTAAAGTCCGCGTCGTAGCGCTACCACCCTACGTGAAAACTGCTGAACCCATGCCTATGCTGCGCCCCCCTGATGTAATTTACGTTGGAGAAGAGGGTATAGTTCTTGACCGCCGTCCCGGTGGGTATTGGGGTATTCGCTTTTCAAAGGGAGCCTTTCTCCTTGACAGCCAATATATCGAAAGCGTAGAAAGTCTTGCTGAATCTCAAGAATCTGAGAATGGCAACGAGAAATTGTAAACTTATTTTAAGTAGTGTTTTTGTCTATACATAATGATTTCCCGTCGCACTTTTTTGAGCATGTTATTTGCCTGCTGTTTGGCTGTGATCAGTTGGCTAAACTTTGCCCCAACTGCTAATGCGCTTGGTGGCAAACTTCCTGCAATCAATCAACCTGCGCCAGACTTTACTTTGCCAACAAATACTGGTGATGGTAAACTTTCGCTCTCGAACTTACGTGGTAAGTGGGTCGTCCTCTACTTTTATCCCAAGGATTTTACCTCTGGTTGTACCATCGAAGCCCGTCGCTTTCAGCAGGACTTGCCCAAATATAGAGAAAAAAAAGCTCAAATTGTAGGCGTCAGCGCTGACGATGTCGATTCCCACGCTGAATTTTGCGATTCCGAGGGGCTAAAATTCCCCTTGTTAGCTGATACCACTGGGGCGGTGAGCAAGGCTTACGGTTCTTGGATGAGCTTTATATCTATGCGCCATACTTTTATCATTGACCCACAAGGTATTGTGCGTGATACGTTTGTCAAAGTCAATCCAGCGATTCATAGTAAAGAAGTTCTGGCGCGACTCGACGAGTTGCAAAAAGCAGCGACTTGATAGCGTTTATCTGTCAGCTATTATCTGTCAGCTATCAACCACTCAGATTTGTGAAACTCCATCCGCTTGTCGGTGGAGTTTCAAGCTCAATTCAACATTAGTTAAACAAGAGTACACAAGTCCCTAGAACCCCACCCTAACCCTCCCCGTAAACGAGGAGGGAACTGGATTTTTATTGCTTCCCCCCGCTTGCGGGGGGACTGAGGGGGGTGCTTCTTTTTAATTTTGCAAGAGGTCTATTGTGGTTTCTGATTCTGGTAGCGCTCTGTAGAATAAAGTAAAAAGGCAAATTTTTTTCTATTTGCCTTAATGCCTGCTAGCTGCACAGAAACGCTACTATGGACTTTGAACCGTTACATAAATCCTGCTCAACTCTAATCAATGCTTCTCAAAGCTATTCAATTGGTGTCGAGCAACGCTAATACTTCCTGTTTCACTCTGGCGGTGTCGGCACTCACTAGTCCACAGGCGCGAGCTCCGTCTAACTGACGACTCTATGTATCGAAGAGAAGTTAAAAAAAACTTCTTTTGAGGCGCTACTAACGACCCTCTGTCTAGGTCGCTTGCACTTCGCCTGTGGCACGTTTACCAAACGCCAGTCGATGCTGGAAGGGTTATCCTCGCTCCGGCACGGTAGTTAACCGTTAATATATTGACTATAAGAGCGTCTTTTCGCTATACCTGCTCAAAATTGACGACCGTGTGATTTGACTTGAATAGATTTTAGGTTACAGTTCCATGCCCCAAACTTCCGCCCGAACTGCTTCACGAAAGGTAGAATTTGCTCAACCACCAGATCCTCGTAAGCCTCTGGAATTGCTGCGAAATACAGAAGCTTTGCTGCGCCGTCCCGCAGTAGCAGCCATTGTGCCGATTTTGTCCCCAAAGGTGGCTAGGCGCGTGAAAGCAGCTTCGTCTGTCGCAGAGGACTCTTTGAAGGATTTAGCAGAGATTGATCTAGAGAAGATTAGCGACTGGGAACTGCAACCTGCACGCATTCGGGTTGGGTTGAGCTTTGTTGGCTTTGGGGCTTTGATGATAGTTGTGCTGTTACTGTACGTGAATACGTTGCATCCAGAACTGAGTACAGTTCAGCAAATTGGGAAATACTGGTATCAATATGTTTGGTTTGTCTGTTTGGGTGTGGCGGGAATGTTTCTACTTGGTCGGGAAGCAATGCGTTCTGCTCAACAGCAGCAATCAAACCAACGGTAATGCTTCTCAACTCCAGCCTAATGCATTCTTCACTTGATCAGCAAGTTCTAATGGATTAAACGGTTTGGCGATCGCCGCCTTGATCCCCATTTGAGCATAGCGGCGTCGGTCAGAAGCTTGTATTTTTGCTGTTAATAAAATCACTGGAATAGCTTGAGTGGTAGGATTAGCTTGTAGCTTTTGAAAGGTTGTTAAACCATCCATATCTGGCATCATCACATCCAACAGAATCGCATCCGGCTGAAACTTTTCGGCTTTTGTCATGCCTTCTTTGCCAGAACCTGCTGTGAGTACCTCCCAATTTGCCACTGTCTCCAGGCAAATCTTGGTCACTTCTTGAATGTACTCCTCGTTATCAACCACCAAAATTCGCTTTATTGTCATTGCTACCATCCTGTTGGAAATTGTGAGTCATCCGCTGAAGTAAATCCATCACCCGCTGTTCAAATTCTTGAGCCGTTACTTGCCCTTTCTTGAGAAATTCTGTATACCCTAAGTTGAGTCGCTTTCTTTCAGATTCATCCAATTCCTTCGCTGAGTAAACCATCAGAGGAATTTTACAAAGTCGATTATGCTGCTGCAACCATTCCACAACAGTAAACCCATCACATTCAGGTAAAACTAAATCGAGGATGAGTAAATCAGGATTCACCTCTTGACTGAGGCGAATTGCCTCTTTTCCTGTTTTAGCAAGGAAGGTTTCAATGCCATGCTGTTTAAATAGCATCATGAGAACTTCTGCTAAATCGCTGTCGTCCTCAACAAGCAGAACGCGTCGTTTTGAGGTATTTGTCAGCGCTTGTCTGAGGGACTGAAACAGCAAGCTTTCCTCCAGTGGTTTGCTCACCCAATCAACAAAGTCCATATTTTTTTGGCTGGCATAAGTGGGTGAGCAAATACTACAAATGATAATCGGAATGTGTTGAGTATCTGCCCGTTCCTTCAAAACTGCCATAGTTTCCCAACCATTCATAGTGGGCATGAGGAGATCGAGCAAAATCACATCTGGTTGTTGATCAGCAGCAACGGCGATCGCTGCTTCTCCAGAATCCACCGCGATCACACGATAGCCTCGTTTTTCTAATAAATTTTGAAGTTTGCTACGAATTTCATCATCGTCGTCACAAACTAGCACCGAAGGGAGATGCGGAGGTGCGTAGATGGGGGAATGGGGAGATGAAAACTGTACCTGTGGGGGAGTAGGGAAGTAGGGAAGAGTAAAGTAAAAAGTACTGCCTTCTCCAAGCACACTTTCAACCCAAATGCATCCATTATGCTGTTGCACAATGCTCTTGCAAATTGCCAAGCCTAAACCAGTACCCTCATGATTACGGGAATCTGAGGAATCAACCTGTTGAAAGCGTTCAAAAATACTATCGAGCTTATCAGC
This sequence comes from Scytonema sp. PCC 10023, assembly GCF_963920835.1. NCBI lineage: Bacteria > Bacillati > Cyanobacteriota > Cyanophyceae > Nostocales > Scytonemataceae > Scytonema > Scytonema sp. PCC 10023. Next base: position 121,357 of record NZ_CAWUDP010000013.1, on the reverse strand, counting down.
TGGAATACCACGCCCGCGATCGCGAACGGTGAATAATATGGCAGAGAATGGGGAACATGAGGGACATGCTTGCTCATCCTCCCGACTCGTTGCTTCGGCTGTTAACCAAACTGTAGAACCAACGGGTGAAAATTTGATCGCATTACTCAAAAGATTGGTTAAGGTTTGGACAATACGATCCATATCTGCCCATAGCTCTTGGGATATGCTAGAAACTGATAGGGTAATTCCGGCTTTGTCGGCGAGAGGCTGCACTACATTCACTGCTTCTTCTATCACTTCAGCGACGTTGCAGCTTTGTTTTTCCATCTTCACTTTGCCGGACTCAATGCGCTCAATGTCAAGGATGTCGTTGATCAACCTGACTAAGCGTTCAGTACTGTCCACAGCAATTTGTAGCAGACGTTTCCCCTGATCTGAGTCTGGCTTAAGTAAACCACTTGCCAGCATTCCTAGAGAACCATGAATCGAAGTTAAGGGCGTGCGGAGTTCGTGGCTAACGACAGAAACGAACTCGTCTTTCATCCGTTCCACTTGCCTGCGATCGCTAATATCATGTAAATAAACTGTGTATACAATTTCTTCCCCTAACTTTAACTTAGAGATAGAAGCCTCTGCGGGAAATTCTGTACCGTCTTTGCGACGACCATAAATCTCCCGACGTTCTCCCATCCTGCGAGCAACGTTTGCGGATTTACCAAAATCAGCGACGTGCTGGCGATGTGCCTGGGTGGCTCGCAATGGCAATAGTATGTCTAAAGGTTGTCCAAGGACTTCCGGAGCCGAGTAGCCAAAAATTTTCTCGGCTCCTTGATTAAACATGGTAATGCATTGGTTGCCATCAATGGAAATAATGGCGTCATCTGCAATTGATACAATACCAGAAAACCGAGCTTGAGAGTTTCGCAGTTCTTCCTGTGTCCGCTGGTACTCATTGAGTTCTAAATTCGCTTGGTAGGTTATCCGTTGTCGCAGTTTAATCCTCTCAAGACGATTAATAATCCGCGTCACCAACTCTGGACCAATGATCGGCTTGCTGACAAAGTCATCTGCACCTGCTGCAAACACCTGATTCACTATGTTGGCATCACTGTGAACTGTTAAAAATAGAATTGGCAACTCACTCCAACGTGGGTCATTACGGACTACTTGGCAAATTTCTATACCATTAATTTCATCAATCTCTACATCTAAAATCAGAAAATCTGGCTTCAAAGCTTCTAAAGTTTCCCAGAAGCGTTGCGGGTCTTGGAGGTTTGTCACTTTGATTCCCCAAGGACTCAGTAAACTTTGCAACACTGCACCGATTTTAGGATCATCGTCAACAGCCAAAACGTGAGCCTCTGCATGGGGAGCATCTTGTAATACTTGTGTAACCGCTTCTAGTACCTGTGAAATAGGCATGGGTTTTTGTAAAAAGAAGTGCCTACCACTGCGAGCAACTTGCAATCGATTCCTAAAATCGCTTTGTTCGGTAAAAACAAGCACAGGTACGGGAGGTTTGCGTTGGTTTAATTCTGCCAATAAGCTAAAGCTGTCGTCATGATTCGGGAAAGCGCTGGGGTCAATCAGTACAACACTGGGATGTTCATGATAAAGTTGATGCCTCGCCTGTTCAATATCAGTAGCAATTGCAACTTTTAACCCCCTATTTGCAGATTCTTTTTCGATTTGTTCAGCAAAGGTGCATAGATTCGGGGCATCTTGGTGATAGGCATTGCCGTCAACCACCAACAACAAGGGATGCTCATCACCAGTTGATGACAAAGGTAAAGTTTCGTTGTGGTTTTGCTCAATTTCTTGACGCAATTGCTTTACCAAACTAGAAAATTCTTTCGTTTCACCTAGAGTTAATGCTTTACTAGATTTGAGCATCTGCTCAATTTTTCTTGCTACTTTTGACCCAACAGAAAAGCCAAAAGTACCCAAAGATCCAGCTAGTGTATGAGCTTCTTTTTGCGCTTGCTTGCGGAGTTTTTGAGTCAAAGCTTTTTGGGCTGAAGCACTTGCAGCATTCTCCAGCAGAGTCACCTGTTCATCAACCCGCCCTTTGAATTTGTTCCAAACTCCAGCGACTCCTGAAAGTATTTGCCGTTGAGTCTCATCAACAGAGGAAGAAGTGAGCAGATGAGGAGGCGAAGCTTCTCCCTTATCTCCCTTATCTCCCTCATCCTCCCCATCTCTTCGCTGCTTTGCTGGCGCTTGTTGCTTCAGCCGATAGCCAATACCATAGACTGTTTCAATCAGATCCCCGGACGCTCCTTGTGATTTTAGTTTCTGTCGTAACCCTTTAATATGAGTGCGAACGGCTTCTTCACCAGGAGTGTCCTCATAAGACCAGAGATGTTCCAAAATCATGCCACAGCTAAATACGCGGCGACTGTTTCTTAAAAAAAGTTCTAGCAGCCCATATTCCTTTGGAGTCAATGACAGAAGCTTTCCTGCATAAGTTGCTTCACAGCTTTTAGGATCAAGCTGCAAATCACCCCAAGTGAGCACTGGTTGTGATGCCACACTACCACGACGCAATAGCGCTCGTATACGAGCAACTAATTCCTCTTCATCAAAAGGTTTAACCAGATAATCATCTGCGCCTGCATCTAATCCAGTGGCTTTCTCGTGACTACTATCGCATCCAGTCAATAGCAAGATTGGCATCCCCAAACCTTTAGACCGGATTTTACGGCAAAGGCTGATACCATCTATCTTTGGTAGGATGACATCAAGAAGTATTAAATCGTAGTCAAAGGTGTCAATTAAATCCCATGCTACCTGACCATCGCAGGCAACTTCGACGGCATAGTTTTGGTTGGTGAGGACAGCAGCGAGAGCATGGGCAACAAGCTGATCATCTTCTACAACTAATATCTTCATTGTAAAAACTTAATTTATAAAGATGGAACTTAACAGTTATCAACCTTAAGAATGTTAATACAAGTATAAACAACTATAAAAAAACCGTATCAATGTTCATTTTAGAAGAGCTATCGTAGATGGTTAACCTTAAATCACAAATATCACAGACAAATTTACAAAACTTAAAATAAAAAACCCTCGATTTAATTCGAGGGTGTCATGCAAGGAACAATTGAAAATTTCTTTTTTAGAGAGGAAAACTAAGCAAATTACCAAAAATCCGTGGTTTTTACAACTTTACTTTATACCAAGCAATTTATAAGTACTTTGTTCGTGAATCGCTTGGTATCAGGTAAGTTTTGTTTACGAAAAGACGGCGAGAAAGCCCCGTCTCTTAAGCGAGCGGGGATGATTTCTCGTTCCCCGTCTTAGTCATTAGTCATTGGTCATCAGTCATTAGTACGAAAAGTGACGAAAAATCATGAAAAACGTACGCTCGGACTAAGAACTAATGACTAATGACTCGAAATCCCCGGTTTTTTATGAAACTGAACGTAGTGATAGTTTCATAGCCGGGGGATGAGTTAAACTCCTATCCACCCAGTTCTAGATCCGCGCTCATTCAAACAAAGGACATTGCTCTTTTCTCTTTTCTCAAGCTTGCTAGGAAATTCCCTGACATAAACCTCTGGTAACGAAGTACACTTTTCCTCACTAAATACTGGCATTGCTTGCCAGCAGCTACGGCAAAACCAATAAACTTCCTGATGACGTATATGGCGTAAAAGTGGGCGGGAGCAGCAAGGACAGTTATTCATGGTGTATTAAAATTTTTATACAAAATGTGTTTTTCGCCAAACGGACAGTCAGTTGAGAACTAAACCTTTTCATGCTTTAAGAGTAATTTGCAATTGTGAGGAACTTGTGAGCTATACCAAAAAATTTCTGATTCTCGTAACATATGTACACAATTTATGAGTTATACCTCCGCAGAAATATCAGATTAGAGAAGTTTTCGTTGACCAGTATCCTCACAAAAATCTCAACTTTTCTTCTTATAAACATTAAGTGTGGGACAAGCGAAGCATTTGCTTACTGCATGATCCAAAGAGAGCTTGATGTGTCATAAGGAAGCAAAACAATGGTAGAAGTAGAAACAGCAGTTGATCAAAAAAGCGATCGCCCTTTAGGGCGCTGGCACCTGTGCAATCGCGAAGTCTCCAAAGAAAAAGCTTTGGTATTGCCTTTAAATAAAGTTGGTATGGCAGACATTGCCTTAGTAGGTTCAAAGAATGCTTCTTTGGGAGAAATAATTCAGCAACTGCGGCGCAGAAGCGTAAAAGTGCCTAACGGATTTGCGACGACAGCATATGCATATCGCTACTTTATTGAAGCAGCAGGGTTAGAACCAAAATTACGCCAGATTTTTGCTTCTTTAGATGTCGAGGATGTCCAAAATCTCAGGCAAAGAAGTCAGCTTGCTCGGTCTTTATTGCTGCAAACTCCTTTTCCTGTAGAATTACAGTCGGCGATCGCCTCAGCTTACCAAGCCCTAGAACAGCAGTACGGACCTGATACCGATGTAGCCGTTCGCTGTAGTGCGATTGCTGAAGACTTACCAGATACCAGTTTTGCCGGACAGCAAGAAACTTACTTAAACATTCAAGGGTTACAAGCAGTACTCGAAGCTTGTCACAAGTGCTTTGCCTCAATTTTTACAGACCGTGCCATTTCCTACCGACAAATCAAAGGTTTCGACCACTTCAACATTGCCCTTTCGGTAGGCGTGCAAAAAATGGTACGTTCTGACTTGGCAGCGTCTGGTGTTATGTTCTCCATTGACACCAAGACAGGTTTCAGAGATGCAGTATTACTGACTGCGGCTTATGGTTTGGGTGAAAACGTGGTGCACCAAGCAGTTAACCCGGATGAATACTTAGTATTTAAGCCAACCCTCAGACAAGGGTATCGCCCAGTTTTAGACAAGCGGCTGGGAACTAAAGAAATCAAGATGGTTTATGATGTAGGCGGCTCGAAACAAACAAAGAATATCCCTGTTGCAGCTGGCGAACGTCAGCAATTTACACTCAATAATGACGAAATTTTGCGACTTGCTCATTGGGCGTGCCTTATTGAAGAACACTATTCCCAAGTTCGTGGTGTGTATACACCAATGTATATTGAGTGGGCAAAAGATGGTATCACGAATGAATTTTTTATCGTTGAAGCACGCCCACAAACAGTGCAATCTCAGAAAGCGCCCAATCTTTTACGGAATTATCGCCTCTTAGCAGGAACAGAGGAACAAATCAATTCAAAATCACCGAAGATTGGAGTCTCCTCCACAGACGCTGCGCGAACGGAGGAAACCTCCGCTCCAACTTCTCTCAAAATTGAAAATTCAAAATTAGGAGTTTCTCCCTCATCTTCCTCATCTTCCTCATCTCCCTCATCTTCCTCATCTCCCTCATCCCCCTCACTCCCTCACTCCCTCACTCCCTCATCCTCCTCATCCTCCCAACCCCCACTTGAAAAATTGCCCCGCCCCCGTACTAAAATTATGATGAACGTGGGCAATCCTGAAGAAGCTTTCAGTTTAAGCGCCATCCCAAATGATGGAGTCGGGTTAGCACCGATGGAATTTATCATTACCAACTATATTAAAGCCCACCCACTGGCATTAATTCATTTTGACGAATTAGAAGATGATCTTGCTAAATATAAAATTGCCGAGTTAACTGTCCAATATGAAGACAAAGCGCAATTCTTTGTCGATAAGCTGGCGCAAGGTATTGGTACAATTGCCGCCGCTTTTTACCCTAAACCTGTGATTGTCCGCCTGTCTGACTTCAAGAGCAATGAATACGCCAATTTATTGGGTGGTAGACAGTTTGAACCAATAGAAAAAAACTCGATGATTGGCTTTAGAGGGGCTTCTCGCTACTATGATGAGCGCTACCGCGAAGGTTTTGCTTTGGAATGTCAAGCGATGAAGCGAGTTCGTGACGCGATGGGCTTAACCAACGTGATTTTGATGGTTCCTTTTTGCCGTACCATAGAAGAAGGTCAGCAGGTGCTGGCCCAGATGGCAAACCATGGTCTTGTGCGTGGCGAAAACGGCTTGGAAGTTTACGTGATGTGCGAGTTAACCACTAATGTGCAACTGGCTGATCAGTTAAGCCAAATCTTTGATGGGTTTTCCATTGAGTCGAATGACCGGACACAATTGGCTCTCGCATTAGATCAGAATTCTGAGTTAGTGGCGGATTTATTTGATGAACGCAACAAGGCTGTGCAGCAGATGATTGCTCAGGTGATCGCAACTGTGAAACAGTACGGACGCAAAATTGGTATCTGCGGTCAAGCCCCCAGCGATTATCCTGAATTCGTCCACTTTTTAGTGGAACAGGGAATTGACTTCATCAGTCTTAACCCAGACTCTGTGTTGAAAACTTTGTTGGAAGTCGCCGCTGCTGAGCAATAAAGTTAGGAGTAGGGGGACAATGTTACACCCGTTCAGGAGTTATAAGTTCTTGATTCAAAACTTACAACTCATGACTCAAAACTAATAACTAAGGACTAATAATTATGTTTCAAAAAATTCTCGTTGCATTAGACAATTCTGAGATTGGTGAACACGTTTTCAATGAAGCTATATCTTTGGCAAAAGCAGTTGATGCAAATGTCATGTTGCTGCACGTTCTCTCTCCTTTTGATGGGGGATACTTAAACCCTGTTTTGCTGCAACCGAATGGTGTTTACCCAACTTTGCATACAGAAGCTGTCAATAAATATATGCAGCAATGGGAACAACTCAAGCAAGAGAAACTAGATATGCTGCTCTCTTTTGCCGAGAAAGCAAAGCAAGCAGGTATCATCACTGAATTTTCTGAAAATCTTGGCGATCCAGGTCGAGCAATTTGTGAAGTAGCTCGTAGTTGGCAGGCTGACTTGATTATAGTGGGTCGTCGTGGTCGCAAAGGGTTAAGTGAGTTTTTCCTAGGTAGTGTCAGTAATTACGTACTGCATAATGCTTCTTGCTCAGTTTTGACGGTACAAGGACCAATCCAAGATCATACGGAAGTTCCTCAAGCTACCAACGCAGCATCAGCTTAGTTCTAGTTGCAGTTTGAGAAACAGGGGAAGGCTTGCCTTCCCCTTATTTGCAAGGAGGGTAAAGAGCGATCGCCGGAGGCACTGCGCTCCGGGTAATCGCCCTTTGGGCGCAGCACGCGAACGCTCTTTGCGTGCCCAAAGGGCATTGGCACGGAGTGCCCGCATAATTGCGATCGCTCCTCTTGATGAGATTTGGTGCAACAAAGCAATTTGACTAAACTGAGATCTTGCAAGAGTTGCAACAGTAAGGAGGCTCAGCCTCCAAAGCCTCGTTACCAGGTTGAACCTGGTAACGAGATATTAGAGCCTCTGGCTCTTGTTGGGTGCAAGATCTGAGTAAAGGTGAATCAGCTTTGCGGAATTGCTCCTTTTATGAAAAACGTTTCATTGATGAGTGCAAATGCATCGATGCATCAGAAACGCCGTGTTCTCAAGACTCATAAGCACCGATATCAACGCCAGCACCTTGAGGTCGTTCTACACCGTCCTTATCGCGCTGTGCATACTGACCAATTTCTGAGGAACCAGTATCAATTGCTGCCGAACCAGATGTGAGATGGTAGTCATTGCCACCTGAGTTGACAAATCCAACGGACGCAACCTTAGTGTTGTTGTTAGCGTTCAGGTTGTCAATTCCAGTCCCACCTTCGTAGAGGTTTTCATACTTGTCCGTGAACAAGTTATTATCCAAAGTCACGTTGCCGGCATCTTCGATCAACCCATTCCGGTAGGTACTATCGGCAAAGATATTGTTGCGAAGCACAACGTCAGTCGGTTTATAACCGCCACCGAAATAACCACTACCATCGATGTCAAAGGCTTGGACATTATTCGCAACGGTATTGTTGAGAATCTCAACGTTACGAACATTACTGGTTACGGCAATTCCTCGACCAGGGTTGACTCCTTCTTGTCCATTTCCATAAACAAGGTTGTTGTAGACTCGGACATCAGATAGATCTCCTTTATCAGTCACTTCATCTGCAACGACAATTCCATCAGCAACGTTCCCAGTGACAACATTGTTGTAGACATCAATGTTAAATGAATTAGAACGGTTAGCCTCTATGTAGAGAGCAGGACCGCCTTGATAGCCCTGATATGTACCAGAGATCGAGGCTTGACCAGTTATATAGTTGTCATGGACGGAGCCATTACGAGAACCAGTTTTGATGTCGATGCCTTCACGTGTGCCATCTTTAACGGTATTATTAGCTACCTCAAAACCATCGACACCCCAAATGCTTAGCGACTCTTGCGTTCCAAGTGGATCAGAGATAGAATTGTCGCCGGTACCACCTTTCCATCTGGAATTGGCTTGTTCGACAGTGTTGTTGAGCACCTTGATATTTTTACTAGTGACCTCGGCTTCTCCACCTTCAAAATAGCTGTCAGGCATCGCAATGATACCTGAGGAACCAGTATTGTAGGTATGGTTGTTTTGAACAGTTATATCGTTGGAATCACGCAGAGAGATTCCAGCCCAAGACGTGTCCTCAATGCGGAAGCCATCAATGACCCAATGACCCTTGCCAACAGACTGGATAACCCCTTCCCGGAAACCTCCTTCGATAGGGTCAGGGTCGCGTACTGTGACATCACCATTGGCTTTGAGTGTGATATTACCTGACTCACTACCAGATTTGCCAAGGGTGACTAGCTCTGTGTAAGTACCTGGTTGAACTAGAATAGTGTCACCTGCTTTGATAGCGGAGTCCTCACTGACGGCATAGTTAATGCTTTTCCAAGGTTTATCACTTGTACCTGGATTGTCATCACTACCATCTGGTGAAACATAGTAAACAGTACCAGAGTTATTGTCTGTTGCAGTTGGTGCAGCTCTGAGTGCTGGTGAACCGCTACCAAGATTGCTGGAGTCCTGAGTGAACTGGTCTACATCAGAGTCACCAACGAGGGTGTCTTTGCCTTGGTCTCCAATCAAAAGGTCTGCGTTGCTGCCACTATTAAGGTTGTCGTTGCCATTGTTGATCAAGCTTTGATCATTACTAGAGAAACCAAACAGGGTGCCGCTTTGAGTGTTACCATCTATCCCGATGTCTTTTCCGCTAGAACTGTTGTTGGTCCAACTACCGATGATATCTTGTAGACCTTTGCAATCCACAATAGTACCTTCTCTATTCGCAGTTAGAGTGGAATTTTGAGGGTTGCTGCGATTAGTGATGACATCGGGAATTTGAGTCAAGGCATTGGGTTGAAGTGCCTGAGATTGAGAGTCTGTAAAGCTCATTATTTTGCCTCCATCAAGTTCTTCGTTAACGTCGTAACCGGAGATGACCCGAACAAAGGCAGGATCCTGAATCTTAGAGCAATTGAATTTAGCCCTAAAAGCTTGTAGGATTCCGTGATTATTGGAGCAGAGCACATGAAACTTTAAGCTTTAACATCAGAAGCATTTCTTCTGGTGCTAAAGTTTTTTAAAGTCAGGTGACTGTGCGGCAAGAATTAGGTAAATGCTTAATGAGTTCTGGGCTGAGTCGTTGCTTGTGAATTTATAGAGATAACCATGCTCAAGCACCCCAAAACTTTGAAGGAATTTTTCCTCTTTGAGATACTATATCACGACTTACGGAATTTTTCCTCTTTGAAATAGTATATCACAGCTAAATAACAGCTTACGGAATTTTTCCTCCTTGAATACTATATCACGACTTACGCAAAGGTCAGACCCACTGAAAAATTTTTCATTTTTCAGTGGGTGAATCAGGCTATCCGACCGCAGACCATTGATGAATGCACAGTCAGTTCGCACTTATGGGGCAGTAGAGAATTCGCTGCTGCGCGATCGTCTTGATGTCGCCTTTGATTTATATAGGACTCCTGTGCAGATTTTTGAACGACACGCTTGCGGAGGGCAGTGCGAACGCAAAACCCGGATGTAGTCGGCAAAATACGGTAAGCACTGCCCACCCTACAATACTTAAGATTTTTCATAAATCCTGCGCGGATTGCTATATGAGTGTCGAATGAGAAAAGATAACGCGCCGCACAATGCAAGCACTCTGGTACTTGATCCTGAATCTTTCTGTAGACTCGCAGTATTATAATCACAAAATTTCAGTTAAAATGGCAAGCCAGGGAATGACTCTGTAGATTTTGCTTGCCTCCTATCAGTATGGACATTTTAATCGTTGAAGATGAACCTGAAATTGCCCAGTTAATCGAAATTTCTTTACAAAAAGAAGGTTTTTCCTGTCGCAGTAGCAGCGACGGTTTGAATGCCTTGCGAATGTTTCAGGAGCAATCAGCAGATTTAATCATTCTAGATTTAATGATTCCTGGCTTAGATGGTTTGGAAGTCTGTGCAAGAATTCGGCAGAAACCAGGTGTTAAAGATCCATATATATTGATGCTTACGGCTAAGGGTGAAGAAATTGATCGCGTTATTGGCTTGTCTACAGGTGCAGACGATTACATGGTCAAACCCTTTAGCCCCAGAGAGTTGATTGCTAGGGTGCGGGCGCTATTGCGACGTAGTCTCCGCCACGGGGGACAAAATCAAGTATTTCGTACCAAACACTTTATCGTGGATATAGAGCAGCGGACGATAAGTCGCCAAATGAATTTTCAGCAACCAGAAATGCTAGATTTAACTACCCTGGAATTCAACTTGTTAAGCACCTTTATTAGTAATCCTGGTCGAGTTTGGAACCGCGCTCAACTGATCGACAAACTTTGGGGCGATAACTTTTTTGGTGATGAGCGCGTGGTGGATACTCATATAGCCAGGTTGCGAAAAAAAATTGAGCCAGATCCTACTAATCCCACTTTTGTAAAAACTGTTGTTGGGGTAGGCTATAAGTTTGAAGACTCTCCTGGTGTGTGATGAGGAAGATGGACTGGCTTTGGGCAAAGTCATTACCTTTGGCTTCACGCCTATTTTTCTCCCACTTGGTGGTGATGATTGTGGGGGTACTTAGTCTCGTAATTATCAGCAAAGTCTCTTCCCCCCGCTTTTTTGTTCTGCATTTGGAACGATTGGAACAACGAGGGTACAACTTATTCGATGTTCGTGCTGAGTTAGTTGACGGATTTGAAATTGCCTGGAGACGAAGCACTGTATGGTCAGTGTTGGTAGGTGCAACGGCTGCTGGAGGATTGAGTTATTGGGTGTCCAAACTGCTTATGCAGCGGTTGATAGAGATGGAACAAATTACGCAAAAGTTTGCTGCTGGTAAATTTGATGCAAGACTGCCTTTATCAGATATTCCAGAACTGAATCGGTTAGGTGTTAGTTTCAACCGCATGGCTACAAGTATAGAGGGGGTGGAAGCGCGACGTCGGGAACTGATTGGAGATATGACCCATGAGCTGCGGACACCACTAACAGTCGTACGCGGTTACTTGGAAGAACTCGCTGATGGAACTATTGAACCTTCTCCAGAAATTTATTTGCGGCTGACAAAAGAAACTAAGCGTTTAGAGCGGTTGGTCAACGATTTGCAAGAACTGTCTAAGGCAGAAGCTGGTTATTTACCAATCAATATACAGTCAGTAAATCTGCGTCCTTTATTAGAGTCTTTAGTAGAGAAATTTGCCGACCAACTGCTAGATGATGGACCAGTTTTGCGTTTAGAGTGTCCATCTAAACTACCTTTGGTATTGGCAGATCTTGACCGTACAGAACAGGTGCTGGTCAATCTACTTGGTAATGCAGTGCGTCATACCACTAAAGGCTCAATTACTGTCCGTACTTGGACTGAAGCTTCTCATCTATCGATTGCAGTCATTGATACAGGTGTGGGTATTGCTAAGGAAGATTTACCTTATATTTTTGAGCGCTTCTGGCGAGCTGACAAATCTCGCGATCGCCATTCCGGAGGAACAGGCATTGGTTTAACTATCTCGCGCCGTTTAGTGGAACTGCAAGGCGGTCAGATTCAAGTGGAAAGCGAGCTAGGATTGGGCAGCACTTTCCGTTTTTTCCTGCCTTTAGCTTAAGTTTAGCTGTGAAAATTCACCTGCACTAAATATACAAGATATACAAGCTATTGACACAAGGGGGTCACACCTGTGCCATATCCACTTGGTAGTTTAAAAGTAGCTAAAATTAAGGTTTTCTGAAGGATATTGGATTTTCATTTAAGAATTTTAATTTTTATCACAAGCTTTAGTGAATAGCACTGAGATTTGGTTACATAATTATGTTTAGTTTTTTCTTTGCTGCCTTTTTGGTGAGTTTACTAACTTTATTTGGTGGAGCTGCAATTGCCTACCTGTTCCCACAGAATCATTCCCAAGATTAAGGAACACTCCATAATCAATTCAAAATTCAAAAATGGAAAACCCAAAACTAGCAAGCGCTTACCTATTGAGTGTTTAGCAATTAAAAGCATAACTGCCGATTTATCTATAAGTTTAGCTTCAGCACAATTGATCCATAGTCCAAGTCCTTGTGACTTTCAAGAAACAAGGCAGCTATGCTGAGGGCAGCTATGTTGAAGGGAAGAGGATTTGACTTGTTTCTTCCATTCGTAGCGGGTGGCTTGTGCCGCCAGTGCACCTGCTCCTAAGAAACACCTACCGAATGTGTTTCTTGAGAGGTAACATAGATACCAGTTTTCCTACGTTATTCACATAGCGCGGGGTTTCTTTTTTCTTGGTAAATGTAGCATGACTATCAAAGAGTCTTTGACTTTTGAATAATGAAATTTTGATATAAAAATAAATACAGATCCGCTAATTATGGTAAATAAAGCTAAAAAATATATATTTTAGTTTGTTCTGTACGTATGTAATTGCCTTTATACTTATAACAATTGGTTTAGTTGAACTATAGTATAGGCTTGGTTCAATTTAACTTATGATAAGTAAATTTTATTTTTCAAATGTTGAAACTTCAGGGTATACAAAGGGTAGGATAGTTATGATTAGTCAGTAAAATTCCTAGTTGGTTAATTGTACAAAGATAGAATAATTATGATGAGCCAGTAAAATTCCTGTTTCCTTCAATAATCCATGAATTAGGTGTATGCACTGATTTGGAGATTTTTAGGGTTAGATTAACATTTAGTTAACTAATAAATAAATGGTTTGTACTAGCTTCAAGATATAGCAGTTGCTTTGCAAACCTCTAGCTCATACTGATAAATTTCTGAATCTTAGATAACTCAAGGAGTCGCTACAGTGAACAAGATGCTATTGGCTTTGGTTATTAGTTACCTACTGATCACCAGCTATTTTTTTATTAACTGGTTAAGATTTAGCCTTCGTCACCCTAATTCTTCTCCAGAAGAGAAATTTTTGTCTTTTGTCATGCTTATCATGACTACTGTGTTATGGCCCATCGTTGTTCCTCTGTCTTTTCTAGAAATCTTGAGGACACGAAAAGTTGAGTTTAGTGCTGTGATTCCTGTTCTTGTTGTGATTTGTGCGTTCAGTCTTGCATTTTACATAGGTTAACTACTTTAGCGCGTACTTCTTGCTATTACTACTGGGTGTGCCTTACGCGCCATACATAATAGTTGTATGATCAAATCGGCTGCCGCATCTCCCACTACAGCTCAATCTACACAAGCAAAATTCTTGCGTTTTACTTCTTAGTATGTGTCGAAATTTGGGTTAACTGACTATATTGTGTGTTAAATATTCTTCTTTACCGACGCGGGGTTGCTAGCATTTTCCTTAAGAAGGTTTGTAATATCAAGTCCGGATGAATACTTGTCATTACGCTAAGAACCCCTTTCCCCCTACCCCCTAATCCCCAGTATGTCCTAAGCCCTGCGGGCATACGATAATAACTGGACTTTAGACTCAAGCAGAGCGATCGCTCTTACGTGGGAGTGCAAAAAAATAAAGGGATGTCTGTAAGAACAAGCACCCCAGTAACGGAAGATGAAAAAAGCACAACCAATTTTCATCTACCGTTATGGATGTTTTTGCACAACGCGCGGGAATTCCGTCAAGCAGCATACGAATGTTTATCTCGGGCAAAGGATGCAACATTTGAACTGATGGATGCAATATTGCTGACACGCAACGCGTACAGCCTGGGGGATTTATCAATTTGTCCAGTGTTCCGTCGTCAATGGCCAAATATTTATGAGGCAATACAGGATACCAGACCGCAGCGCCATAAGCTGAAGGCTGGAAATGCAACGGGAATGATATTATAGCGTTCAAGGGAGCTTGACCAAATCAGCGATCGCAGTGCTGAGTGAACTGATTGTCCGAAGCAACTGTTCTGGCTCAACAGGTTTAGTACTGACTCCCAACCCTTGAGGCAGCAACCCTTGGAGGTACATATTTGATAGATATCTTCCTCTTGTTGATTACACTCTCACTCTAGCGGAAGATGTCAGGCAATGTCTAAAATGTTAGGATATTTTAGGTTCTATCTTTCACTCCCGGAAATTATTAGTTCTGAGATTGCATTGACTAATGCTTCTGGCTCAACAGGCTTGGGAATATGTTTCTGGAAGCCAACGTTGAGAGCTTGTCGTTGATCGTATTCTCCGGCATAAGCTGTCAGAGCTATAGCCTTCGGCATAGCTTCGCTTACCGCACGAATAAGTCCACCCTGCTGTGGCGAGCGCCTACGAATTTGCTGCATCAGCATATAGCCATCCATATCTCGCATTCCAATGTCACTGATCAAAATGTCAGGTGGTTGGCGATCAAACAGCATCAGCGCCTCAGCAGCAGAAGCAGCAACCGTAACTTGCGCTCCCTGTTGTTCCAGAATGAACTGTGCCAATTCCCGCATATCCTCATCGTCATCCACCACTAGAATCCGCAGTTGACTTAAGTCAACCGATTGAGCGGCAGTTGAAATTTCTTGCTCTGAGGCTGCTGCCAAAGCCATCAAGGGCAACCTAACGGTGAATGTGGCTCCTTGTCCTTCCCCTGGGCTCTGTGCATGAACTGTTCCTCGATGCAATTCGGTCAAATGACGAACGATCGCTAAACCTAAGCCCAGTCCACCAAACTTACGGGTGGTTTTGCCATCTTCTTGCCGGAAGTAGTCAAAAACATAAGGTAAAAAGTCCGGGCTGATACCTTTCCGTTACATAAAGCCTACCCAAAGCTTCCCATAACTGGACAATTCTTGCCAAAGATAACTTGTACCAATTAGATTTCTTTGGGGTTGGTTTATTTCCTGCTTCACTCTGGTTCGTTCGGACGACACCAGTCCACAGGCTAACACTGTCTAACTGACAGCTTTGCTCAAATTGATTGCTGCATTCAAATCGCGGTCAATTATGAAGCCACAATGACCACATTCAAACACTCGCTCATCAAGTCCGAGTGTTTCTTTTTTTGTTCCACAGTTAGAACAAGTCTTGGAACTGGGAAACCATCTATCAACGACTACCAGCTTGGAACCATACAACTCGCACTTGTAAGTCAACTGGCGACGGAACTCAAAGAAAGACATATCAGCAATCGCTTTAGCTAGTTTGTGATTTGCCATCATTCCGGATACATTCAAGTCCTCAATGACTACTGTGCCGTGGTTCTTGGCTAGCAGTGTAGTTAACTTGTGAAGCGTATCCTTACGGATGTTGGCAATCTTTGTGTGCAGTCTAGCAACTTGCATTTGCGCTTTCTTCGAGTTAGCAGAACCTTTTACTTTGCGTCGATGCAACCACTGCATTCTGGACAATTTTGCTTCATACTTTTTGTAGGACTTTGCGCCTATGACCACTTCACCAGTGCTTAAGGTGCAAAGTGCTTTGACTCCTAAATCAACACCTACAACGTCTGCATTGGCTAAGTCCTGTTGGTCTACTTCAAACCGAAAACTGATAAACCATCTATCAGCTTGTCGGCTAATAGTTGCAGATTTAGTTAACACTTGCGGTAGTCGTTCATAAGTTCTAAGGACACCTATTACAGGTACTTGAATCTTGTTGTTCCCAAGAATTTTTACTGTACCTTCCAAAGTAAAAGAATCATGACGACCTTTTTTCCGGAAACGGGGAACACCAGCCTTTTTGTTAAAACAACGTTTCCAAGCTTCGCGCAAAGCCATTAACGCTTGTTGTGGTGTAGATTTGCTGCACTCGTAATACCACTCATTTTCAGATTTCACCAGTGCCACCAACCACTTGTGCAAGTCAATAGCAGTAGGAAACTTAATCTTAGAACCGGGATTGGCTTTGTTGTGGTCTAATATTTGTTTTGTCAAAGCCAATCCCCAATTCCAAGCATGACGTGCTACGCCACAATGCCTTAACAATTCTGTGCGCTGCTTGTTATTCAGTTTCAATTCTGTTTTGAATCCAAGCAGCATGGCAACTCCTTAATCCATTCTCTAAATGCTTGAGACATATTCCAACCTTGTTTATCCGCATAAGCTTGAAGCTTGTCTAGTTCTTGTTGGGTGAGCAGAACTTTAAACCACCTATCTCTTTTAGGCATTTCTTTATCTCATACATGGTCTAAATATAACCATTATTAGACCATCTAATAAGTAGTGAAAACCGAATACAAAAGGTAAACCTACCCAAGATTGAGTAGAAATGAGTAGGTTTGTCGAGAAATTAACTTACAGCTTCACTCCCTGTGTCCCTGACCTGAATTTGGGCATAAGTGCCGATTTGGTCTAAACGAATTTCCACCTTTGCGCCATCCGGTGTGAACTTAATGGCATTGGAAAGCAAATTCCACACGATTTGTTGGAGCCGCGCAGAATCTCCACAAACCTGCCCGTTATCAAGCGTCACAACAGTTTGGATTTGAATGTGTTTTGCCTCTGCTGCCAAGCGCACCGTCTCTAGAGCAGATTCAACAATTGTAACCAAATTGATGGAGCAAATGTTTAATGCCATCTTGCCGCGTAAAATCCGGGAGACATCGAGCAGATCGTCAATGAGTTGGGTTTGCAGCTTGGCATTGCGTTCGATTGTCTCTAGAGCGCGTTGGCTTGCCTGTGCATCTAACTTGCCTGTTTGAAGTAGTTTTGACCAGCCTAAAATCGGATTGAGCGGGTGAGAAAGACATCACCCCCAACCCAAGCAGCCGTCAGCGCCAAAGCAGTGACACATCCCAGCCCGAGCAGATTTTGTACCAGAAGTCGATTGGCTTCGGCAAAAGCAACTGTCCTGGGGACTCCAATTCTAACATGGATATCCTGATCAACAGCGCCACTTCCTAAGGTTGTAAAGGCGTAAAGCCGCTTGACTCCATCCAAACTCATCGCTTCGGCGGTGCCTTCTTTTTGGGACAGCACTACTTTGGTCATGGGAGCATTCGGCATGGATTTTCCCACCCAGTTTTGCGAATCTGGGTATCGCACGAGAATGGTTCCCTTACGATCAGTGACTGTAACCACTGATCCGTCTGGCAACTTCATCTCGGCTGCCAGTTGATCCAGCCAGGCGATATCCAATGCTGCCACCACAACTGCCTGCACCTGCCCAGCTTTATCTAAAATGGGATAGCCAAAATTGAGCGTTGCTTTGCCCGTCACCCGACCGATTTGATATTCCCCGATGGCAAAGTCACGAGTCTCCTTAGCCAGGCGAAAGTAAGCGCGATCAGTTGCGTTTACAGGCTTTGTCGCTACAGGAGCACTGCAAATTGAGTTGCCTGCCGCATCAACCACACCGAAGCCTGCGTAGACACGGTATTGCTTCAGCAGGTTTGCCAGCAGCTGATTACACTCCGACCCTTTCCCCGAGCGGTTCTCAGGCATTTGAGCAAGCGCAATGAGCAGTTGACGTGCCCCTTCACTGGTTTGGCGCTGATTGGCAGCCGCCACTTTCACAAGGCGCAACAGATTCTCCTGCGCGTCTATTGCTGCACTCCGTCGTTGAGCCGCAGCCGTATAAAGAATCAGCCCCAATGCCGGAATCACTGCCAGGAGGACGAGCAACACCAAGCGAGCCCGAAGGCTGGATAAGCGTGGGTGATGGAACCAGGAGTGCATTATCGTTTCGCTTGACCTCCAATTTGTTGAATTAAGTCTGCGATGACTCTCACTAACACCTCTGGTTCTACTGGCTTGGGTACATGCCGTTGAAAACCTGCTAAAATTGCCTGCTCTTGGTCAATTTCTCCAGCATATGCAGTCAGGGCGATCGCACTCCTACTCCCCCCTGAACGGTTACTATAGAACTGAATTCGTTTGAGTCCCCAGTAAACAAACATCGGAAATTGAGATGCTAGACAAATACTGAGGGCTGT
The DNA here is from genome assembly GCF_963920835.1 of Scytonema sp. PCC 10023. NCBI lineage: Bacteria > Bacillati > Cyanobacteriota > Cyanophyceae > Nostocales > Scytonemataceae > Scytonema > Scytonema sp. PCC 10023. The sequence goes on along the minus strand of NZ_CAWUDP010000013.1, from coordinate 103,237 downwards.
CCGCAAACTCTGAAACCAGGTGTTGAGCGCAGCAATTGGATCTGACCAGTCAAACGAGCGGAGGAGATCGCTCATTTCATCGCTTATCAGCCAATCTGTTGTTGGGTTTGCACGGACATCTTCAGAAACCGTTGTCTTCACATCAGGGGGCACAATTTCAGTTCCCCCCAGAGGAAAAATACTTAGTTAGTAAGTCTTCGCCGCGTTCGCCCAAGGAGTGCAGTAGAGCTTCAATTTGTTTCAATGCCACTGGCAAAGGCTTTGTCCGTCCGTTCTCAAGAGCGATTAACGCTCTGAAACGAAAATCCTAGCTTCGCGGCAAACTTGACCTGTGAGAGTTCGAGCCGTTGCCGAGTCTCACGAACTAACACTGCAATGTTTGGTTGTTCTATTGCAGCCATAAAACGTCAATTCCTTTAAGTGCTAGTAATGGTGGACTCTAACTGGTGGAGTATAACATCTGAGATAATAGCTGTAGAAATATACCATGTGGACTACCTCTCATGACCTCTACCCAAAGAAGCAGAAATTTTTGCAACGCAAAAATTTGTTGAGCACAAAAGTTCGTACCAATTTCCTTATTGAGAGCAATCGCGCTTTTTGACAAGGGTTGCTCGTTTTTATTAACTTTAATGCGACTTCTTAACTTCGGGTCTGGACTACAATGAAACGAAACAGACTTTGTGCAGTATATGCCAAGAGTAAAAAAGACGACGCAGCAGCCTTCAAGCGAACAGTTAGTTGTTGTAGACACTAGTAGTGAAGCTGAACTTCTCTCACCAGCTACACAAGTACCAGAAACTCAAGAGGCGAATGCTGAAAGTGTTCTTCAAACCGAGGAAATGCAGATTGCAACAGTTGAATCCGAGCTTGTTTTACATGAAGAATCTTCAGAGCCACTAACGGATGAAGAGCGCACCCTTCTTGACGACCTGGAGCAGCAAGTAGAAGAGTCATTTTACATAGCTGCAAAAGCACTGTGGGTAATCAACAAAAGAAGACTTTACCGAGAAACACATCAAACTTTTGAAGACTACTGCCGCGATCGCTTCCAATTTACACCACGTCACCTTTACTATCAGATCAAAGCTGCCGAAGTCATCGAAAATCTCCAACAATCTGAACGAGCCGTTCAGATTTTACCCTCCTCTGAGTACCAGGTACGCCCCCTCTCCCGCCTTAAGAAACCAGAGCAGCAGGTTGCAGCCTGGAAAAAGTCAGTAGAGAAAGCAGGAGGTCAAGCGCCTTCTCATGAGATAGTCAAACAAGCTGTTACCGAGCTATTTGCTGTAGCGCCGCCAAAGAAAGAAGAACTATCACCTCGGATTGTTCCGGGTGATATATGCCTGATTAAACGTAGTAGCGATGAGCGTCTAACAGGTCGTGTCGGTTATTGGGCTGTGGTGCAAGAAGTCACCAATTCTAGCTGTACGATACAACTCTACGACAGAACGGTAAGTGACGTGAGTGCCAATGCGCTCAGTCCTTTTGGATACACGACAAAAGACGCTGAAGCTATGCAGAAGCTTTGCAAGCGATTGAGAACTATTTACAATTCCCGGAATGACCTTGAGGAAGTGGCGATTATAACCCTCGAATACTTTGGAAAACTCAAACGCCCAACACTCAGTAGCCTAGAAAAGAAAATGCTTACTACCCTTGAAAGCGAAGCACTCAAAACAATTACCAAAAACTTAACGCGAGTCTGAAAGCCCCTGCTTTTTAGAATCCCCGTCTATGAACGAGCAGCGAGAGGTCAAAAAGCCTGTAGAACCAGAGGTATTGGTAAAGGCAATCGTGAATCTGCTCAAACACAACTAGCCATAGATTGAAACCTTCCCTAAGTAAGATTTAGTCGAGTCAGTCTAGTGCGGAAAATGAAATGAGTGCTTAAAAAGGCTTGACTACTTCCGATGATTACATGATGAATAGTTCATTCCCTGAAACAGATACTCAAGTTGATCGCATCCTGGTCGTTGATGATCTGCCTGATAACTACATTCTACTGCAAACAGTTTTGGAGAATGAAGGGTATCAGGTCGAAGTTGCCGATAGTGGTCAGGCAGCATTGGAGAAAATTGCATCTCATCCACCAGATTTGGTATTGCTCGATGTGATGATGCCGGAGATGAACGGGTTTGAAGTCACTCGTCGCATTCGACAAAATCCCGATCTGCCCTTTATTCCAATCCTTCTGGTGACAGGCTACACAGATCCCCTACCTGCCGATGGCTTTGATGCGGGAGCCGATGGTTTCATTCGTAAACCGATTGACTTTGATTATTTGCTGAACCGAATCCAGGCAATTCTAGAGCCTCAGGAGACAATCAACTCTTAAAGATTGTGAAAACATCTATATGTTTTTCTCAGCTACCGCAAGATGCTAGCGAGGCTGGCAACCACTTCAATCAAATCATCCGGGTTAACAGGTTTTGAGAGATGCCGTTGAAACCCTGCCGCCGTTGCTTCCTGCTGGTCTTCCTCTTTGGCAAAGGCTGTGAGGGCGAGCCTCTTATGGCTTCGCCACCCCTGGGAGCGAACGGAGGAGCTAAGTGTAATCATGCACACGGACTCCCGTTCGCTAACGCAGGTATACGGCTGCTGTTGCTCCAAAGCACCCAAGCTCTAAACTTCGCTTTGGTGCTATCTGGAAGGACTGCTAAATCGAATCGATGAACTGACAAGCAACAACACAGGCATATTTTGGCATATAAAGAGTAAGGTATTGCCCTGGTAAGAGCTATTTTGATTTTCGTGCCGACTTGGGGGGTGTTCGGTGTGCACCAAAATATTTTTCACTACGATAGCGCAACCACACCCGCAACACTTGCGGAATCTGCTGTTTTTGTTCCTTAGTTAGTGTGTTGTAAAGGGCTAACGCGCGCTCACGCTCACCCCGACAAGCAGCGTTGTTGTGAGCATCCCAATAGGTACGGGCGACTCGAATCCGCCGACAAACTTCCTTAACCAGTTCTTCTCCAGTCAGTGGAGGATCTTGCTTTGCCATACTCAAATACTATAGACTTGGTTGACTTGGAAAAGCACCTGGGCGCACAGCTAAGTTGAGATTTTGCCCATTGCGACGCAACTCCATGCGTACATCTCCCCCAACTTGGCTATTTTCCACTACCTTTTGGACAGAACCTGCGTCAGCCACTGCTTCCCCGTTGAGTTTTTGGATAACATCACCAGCACGTATCCCTGCTTTGGCTGCTGGTGAATTGGGCATAACTTTGACAACCAAGACGCCACGGTCTTCATCAACACTCAAACCGCTGTTGGGGTCGGAGTTGATGTTTTGTTTTAACTCAGGCGTTAATCCTACCATCTGAATTCCTAAATAAGGATGTTGTACTTTGCCTGTCGCTATCAGTTGACTGGAAATTCGTTGTGCTGTGTTGATAGGAATAGCAAAGCCCAATCCTTGTGCTCCTTGGATTATAGCTGTATTCATCCCAATGACCTCTCCTTGAGCATTAAGCAGAGGTCCGCCAGAGTTACCAGGATTGATCGCGGCGTCTGTTTGAAGATACTCCACTCGCTTATCGGCAGCACCAATTAGATTGCTGGCGCGTCCGGTAGCACTGATAATGCCAGTAGTGACAGTGTTATCTAAACCAAGCGGGTTGCCGATCGCGATCGCCGACTCTCCAGGTTGTAGCTTATCTGAGTTACCCAACTTTACTGTTGGCAGCTTATCTGCTTGAATTTTGACAACAGCCACATCTGTCAATTCATCTTTCCCCAGCACTTTACCTTGAAAAGTGCGCCCGTCCTTGAGTGTCACTTTCACCGTATCCGCGCCATTAACAACGTGCGCATTAGTGAGAATGCGACCATCAGCACTCATGATGAAGCCCGAACCAGTACCGCGTTCCACCCGCTTTTCTGGAATTGGCATTTGAGATCCAAAAAAACGACGGAAAAACGGGTCGTTAAATTCCTCCGGTAACTGAGTTTTGACTGTTCGGGCAGCATCAATCCGCACTACAGCTGGTCCAACTTGTTGTACAACCCCTATGACAAAGTTAGGATTAGTCGCAGCTGATATTGGCAGAGCAGCATTTACCGGACTCACCGCCAGGTTAGACGCGGTTTTAGACACCTGTTGATAATGAGAGGCTAGATAGCCGCCTGCAAAGGTCATTCCAGATCCTAGCAATACCAGCGATAAATGAAATGCTGGTTTTTTCCAAGAAGAACTGTTTAAGATTTTGTTGTATGTTTCTGGCTGGTTATCACCATCACGTGGTATTTTATACATAGTATTTCTATAAATCTCGATACATTTCCAATCTAAAGAGGCTTTGTGGCTGTGACACAGATATGACGGACTTGTGAAAACCCTGGCTGCGTAAGTCCTATATCTATAGATATCTATATCTATAGATATCTATAGAAGCTGTGTTTGTGTTGCTGGGGGAGATGCTTTCTAGAAAAACCCTTGAATAAAAAGTAGAAGCAATAGTAAGACATTCAAAGGAAAAGCCAGCAAACAGGCACAATAGAATTGGTGCCAACAGTCTAGACAACACTGAAATTATATCTATAGAAATTGTGTTTGTGTTGCTGGGCGAGACGCTTTCTGGAAAAACTCCTAAGGAACGCGGATTTAATAAAGTACAAAACCTCACCCCCAACTCCTCTGGGAACTTCGGAGAGGGGAGACTTTAACGACAGTTAAAGGCGGGGTGAGGTCAAAGGAGTGATTTGTATGTTATTTAATCCATGATCATAAATAAAAAGTCGAAGCAATAGTAAGACATCAAAGGAAAAGTCAGCAAACAGGCACAATAGAATTGGTGGCAACAGTCGAGACAACAGAGAAATTTGTAGAGGCGTAGGTAGGCAAAGATGGGGAAGCTAGCATTGCTGATAGGGGTGAGCGAGTATCAACCCGGATTAAATCCGCTACCATCTGCGGTTAAAGATGTTGAAGCAATGCGACGAGTACTGACACACCCAGAAATAGGAAATTTTGCTGAGGGAGATATCACAGCACTCAAAAATCCCCAACGTCAGGAAATGGAAGATGCTATTTACAATCTGTTTGCCCATCGCCAGAAAGAAGACTTGTTATTGTTTTATTTCTCTGGTCACGGCATTAAAGATGATAACGGCAGGCTTTACCTCTCAACTTCTACTACTCGTAAACAGAACGACAGGTTGTTCAAGCCTTCAGCAGTAGCAGCCAGTGTTCTGCACGAAAGTATGAATGAGAGCCGTTCCCAAAGACAGGTTATTATCTTGGACTGTTGCTTTAGTGGGGCGATCGCCCAAGGGTTAACGGTCAAAGACGATGGTACTGTAAATTTACAGGAACAGCTAGGCGGTAAAGGACGAGCAATCCTCACCTCTTCCACATCTACCCAGTACTCATTTGAACAAGAAGGTTCAGACCTCTCCATATACACCCGCTACTTAGTTGAAGGCATGGAAAAAGGTGCAGCAGATCGCGATGGGGATGGTTGGATTTCGATTGATGAGCTGCACGAGTACGCCAGTGACAAGGTAAAAGAAGCAGCACCAGCAATGACTCCCAAATTTTACCCAATTGAGGAAGGTCATAAAATTTTCCTGGCAAAATCACCAAAGGATGATCCTAAGGTGAAATATCGTAAGGAAGTAGAAACTCGTGCTAAGGAAGGTCACGAGTTTTCTATCTTCGCTCGTAGAATTTTAGACGGAAAGCAGAATGAGTGGGGATTAACTCCAGCAGAAGCAGCTGCAATTGAAGAAGAAGTCCTGCAACCTTATCGGGAGTATGAACGTAAGCGCGATGAGTATGAGCAAGCATTGATTGAGGCAATTGATCAAGATTATCCATTCAGCAAGACAACCCAAAAAGATTTAAAAGAATATCAGCAGTATCTGGAACTGCGGGATGAAGATATTGCCTCAATTGAACAACGGGTCATTACTCCAAAACAAGCAGAATATGAGCGCAACCGACAACAAGCACAGAGGTTACAGCAAGAGCAAGAAAGAACTCAGCAACAAAAGCAGCAAGCAGAATTACGAGAACTAGCTGAAACTCAGTCATCACAAGTTTCTCAGCCAAAATCTCCCTCTGTTATTCAAACTAATATTCCAACTAATATTCAAACTAATATTCAAACTCAGCAGTTTGAGTTCGAGTATGCCAGAATAACCGTAAAATCAGGATTTTTAGGTATAGGAAAAACAACCTGCAAAATCAACCGTCATGCAGGTCGAGCAGAATTTTTCATAGAAAACCTGGGCAATGATGCGTTGCTGGAGATGGTGGCAATTCCTGGCGGTCAGTTTTTGATGGGTTCTCCAGAGAATGAGCCAGAACGTTTTGATAATGAAAGCCCACAGCACAGCGTCACTATTCAGCCCTTCTACATGGGTAAGTTTCCAGTGACACAAGCTCAATGGAAAGCCGTTGCCGCTCTTCCTAAAGTCAAAATAGATTTAAATCCAAATCCATCCTCCTTTAAAGGGGCTAATCGACCTGTTGAGAAGGTGTCATGGGACGATGCAATTGAATTTTGCGATCGATTATCTAACAAAACTGGAAAGCCCTATCGTTTACCCAGTGAGGCAGAATGGGAATATGCTTGTCGAGCCGGAACGACTACCCCCTTTCACTTTGGCGAAACAATTACGACAGATTTAGCTAACTACAACGGTAAGTACACTTATGGTTCTGGACCAAAGGGTGAAGATCGTCAGCAAACAACAGAGGTAGGAAAATTTCCACCAAATGCTTTTGGTTTGTATGATATGCATGGTAATATATGGGAGTGGTGCCAAGATGCCTGGCATAATAGCTACGAAAAAGCGCCTGCTGATGGTACCGCTTGGATGAGTGAAAATGATAATAATTATCGTCTGCTGCGTGGGGGTTCGTGGTACACCTATCAGTGGGTCTGCCGATATGGGAACCGCAACGGGAGCGCGCGTGTCTACACATACGACCTCGCAGGTTTTCGGGTTGTGGTTGGGCGGCTCAGGACTCTTTAGCCCTTTACACTCTTTTCCTTTTGCACTTTGCGCTTTATTTTTTTCTTTTCACTTTCCGCGCGAAGCGCGCACGATAATTTTTTTTAGGCTTTTTTGGATGAGTTTAAATATATTAGTTTAATCATACAAAAAACTTAGGATTTAATCAAGAGGTCTGGCTGAATATATGTTAACTTTAACCATGGGGTAGGCAATTCCGACTGCTGCGGGGTGAGACCAGTGCTGCAGGAGGGTTTCCCTCCGTAGGCATCTGGCGTTCGCGCAGCGTCTCCGAAGGAGATACCCGGAGGGCGGTTCGTGGAACAACAATCCGAGGAACTGCCGCTCAGCGAACCGCAACAGGAACGCGCGTGACAACAGGAACAACAACGTGGGTTTTCGGGTTGTGGTTGCGCGGCTCAGCACTCTTCTGTGTCAGAACTGGTGGATGGGAATTCATCGGGCGTACCAAAGAAGAGTCCAGACCTAGTCCAGTGAGGTTGATAACAACTTCCGAAAATCAAACTGAGCCGGATAGCTTGGTAGATTGCAAAGTCGAACAGTTGTCCGGCTTATGATGTTAAAAGAAAAGGCGCTTCCTATTCGTCACTCAACTCAAAATTCACGCGCTCATAAATATCACTAAAGCTAATTTGAAAATCTAGAGAATTTAGGGCTAAAACGGCATCTTCCCCTTCAAGTTCTTTAAAAATCCATTCTCTTTCTGCTTTTTTCACATATTGTTCCACAGAGAAACTGTACTGGTCAATCATGATATATTCCTGAAATTCAGGAATTGAACGGTAATATTTAAACTTGTCTGTTTTGTCATAATTTTTGGTTGAATTAGATAAAACTTCAACAATTAACATTGGATTAGTAACAGTTGTCGTATTCGTTCCTTCGTATATCGGTTCACCTTTGACGACCATCACATCAGGATAAGTGTAGAGACGGTAACGAGGTATCCATACCTTTACATCAGTAAAATATATTTCATAAGCTTGTCCTTGTACTGTTAAAGGGAATTTTTTATAAAAATTTCCAGCAATTTTATTGTGGTTAGTTGTTCCCCCTGGCATTGGGATAATTTCTCCATCTCTATATTCACTTCTGTATTCGGTTCGCTCTTCTAATTCCAGATATTCTTCTGGCGTGTAATGGCGCTTTTCTGTTTGTAATACCATATCCAGTCTCTCAATTGAGAATAGCTCTAGAAATGTAGATATGCATTTTTATCATGTATTTAGGCTAATTGTAACCTACCCAAACAATTGAGCTAAAGCCTATACTGAATATCTTGCAGTATTCTCTATTAGACCCCACAACAGCCCAGAAATAAATTTCCGGGCTAATAGCTCAAGTCCATTTTAATGGACTGAAACCCTTTACTAGTCTTATGCGCGAAGACTTTAGCTATCAGCCGTTTTTAGCCTATGGCGGTTATTGAGACAGGTGCAAGATGTCAGTATAGCTACACAAAGGTAGACGCGTATCTTCTGTGGAGGAGCCTACGCTTAGCCTTAAATATTACTCAAGAAATTCAGGTCTTACCTTGTGGTTAGACTGTAACTGTTGTTCTAAAGCTGTCCAATTTTCCTGCTCAATCAAGCTAATCAATTCGTCGAGATTATGGCGATACTGCTGGAGTGAATTGAGCAATGCTTGCCGATTGTACTGCGCCATCATCACTCCTAACTCTGGATTCCCGCCACCAACACGACTTGTATCTCGAAAACCAGAACTAGCAAACTTTTGGGCTAATTCCAGCACATTTGAGTCAGTTTCACTCATACAAGCAGCAATCAATGAAGCACTTACCATCACGGGTAAATGGGAAATCCAACTGACTGCTCGATCATGCTCTTCTGGGGAACAATGGTAGAGAGTCGCCCCAAGTTCGCGCACTATTTTCTCTACCACTGTAACAGCAGCAGTTGGTGTTGTTTCTGTTGGTGTCAGCACGTAAGGTTTATTTTCAAATAAATTGGGGATAGCTGCTTCTATACCACTATCGGTTCTTCCCGCCATTGGGTGTCCACCGATAAAATTGTCCCAGAGGGGAGCGATCGCCTTAACAATCGGAGTTTTTACCGAACCTACATCAGTTATGACTGTGTTGGAAGGCAAATGAGCTATGAGCTGCTCAAATGTCGGAATAATCAACCCTATAGGTGTACAAATAAATACCACTTCTGCCTCTGTAAGCAGGCTGATGTCAACTGACGCCTGATCTACGCTACCTAGGGCTAATGCCTTGTGACAGGTTGATTCTCGACGGCTGACGCCCAAAACATGATGTCCTTGCGATCGCAAATCCAAACCCAAAGAGCCGCCTATCAGTCCAAGTCCTAAAATACCAATATTCATCTATCTGTGATTTTGAGATTCTATGTCATATCTTCCACCTCGCCGTCCCCAGACTGGAAGTTTATGGTTCTAAAGCGAATTTTGCCCCCTTCGGGTGCTTATTCCCAAATTGCCAAGCAAGCAATGCCCGCAACTGAAATAACCTCATAATATAGAAATTCGGCGTCGCTGTAGGGGGTTTGTACGTTCCTTTCTCAATAGCGACTAAAGTTTATTTCCCAGAGCTTATCAAAAATTTGGGTTTAAAACCTTGCCCTTTTAGGGCGACTTTATGTTAAAGGTGCTAACATAAGGAAAATGTTGGTTAGGTCGAAACCAGTGATAATTTACGAGTTCAAAGTCAAAGGGAAAGACTTGCAGTACAGAGCGATAGACGATGCTATCCGTACTAGTCAATTCATCCAAAACAAGTGTTTGCGTTACTGGATGGATAACAAAGGTACTAGTTTAAATAGATACGACTTAAATAAACATTGTGCTGTACTAGCTGCCGAGTTTCCCTTTGCGGATGAACTTAACTCAATGGCTCGACAATCTGCGGCTGAACGTGCTTGGAGTGCGATAGCTCGCTTCTACGACAACTGCAAAAAGAAGGTTAAGGGTAAAAAAGGATTCCCAAAATTTAAAAAACATTGCCGTTCTGTTGAATACAAAACTAGTGGCTGGAAGCTTTCAAATACCCGTAAAGCCATAACCTTCTCAGACAAAAAAGGTATTGGGACCCTCAAATTAAAGGGGACATACGACCTCAATTACTACGATGTCAAACAGATTAAGCGTGTCAGGTTAGTACGTCGTGCTGATGGGTACTACGCTCAATTTGCAATTGATGTTGACTTGAAGGTTGAGACTCAGCCAACAGGACAAGTAGTAGGTATTGACTTGGGATTGAAATATTTCATTGCTGATAATAAAGGCAATGTAGAACAGTCACCCCAGTTCTACCGTAAGTCTGAAAAACAGCTTATACGTGCTAACCGCAAGAAATCTAAGAAGTACGATAAGACGAGAAAAAAAGCCCACGAGCCGCAATCAACCAACTACCATAAAGCCAGAAATCGGTATGCCCGGAAGCATTTAAGAGTAAGTAGGCAACGAAAAGAGTATTGCAAGAGATTGGCATACTCCGTCATCCAATCTAACGATTTGGTAGCCTATGAAGACTTGAATGTCAAGGGCTTGGTACGTAATCGACATCTGGCTAAGTCAATATCTGATGCTGGCTGGTCAACTTTTCGGTCATGGTTAGAATATTTTGGTCACAAGTATGGGAAGGTTACAGTTGCCGTGCCTCCCCATAACACAAGCCAGAATTGTTCTAGCTGTGGCGAGAAGGTGAAGAAATCTCTATCGACTAGGACTCATGTCTGTCCACATTGTGGATTTGTGGAGGATAGAGACGTGAATGCAAGCATCAATATCCTGAGGCTGGGACTCAGTACCGTGGGGCACACGGGAACTTACGCTTGGGGAGATTTGCCCTCTTGGGCGATTGGGGTAACCCTGTCGTCTAATGGCGAGTCAAGGAACCAAGAATCTCCTACCCTTTAGGGCGGAGAGTGTCAAATAGCTATTCTTTCATTTAAAGATGCAGGAACTACCCAGAGAAATATTTCTGTTGTAGTGAACTTCCAGCCAAAGACATTTCTAACCTCGGTTTCAAAGTTCCTCAATAGGTAGAGTTATTAAATAATCTTTAAGAAAAAGCAATAAGTAACGCTACTATGATAAAAGAAACGATTTTTTTTTGCAAATAGCAGACACAGACTTTTTCCAAGCCCACATACAAACAATTTTAACTAATTATAGTACTCCAAATTTAATTTGGCATGAGCACCCTAACGAAAGGAAAACGATTTAATAGAAAGGATACTACTAATATCTATAATGATAATTTGACTGAAATAGTAAAATCAATGACTTCATCGTTGAGTAGGATTGTTGATTTTGTGAAAGGATTCCATTATATAAGTCATTAGTTAGTAGTTAGTAAGCTACAACTAATAACCAACAACCTTCAAAAGGAGGAAAAAGATGCGTGATACCTTTAATAAAATGATGGGTCGGACTCGGTATGTGGTCTGTCGCATTATGCTGCATTTAAGTGGATCTGAGGTAGCACCAATTCTGGGAGTTTTAAATCGTGCTGCAAGGGAAGCCATAGATACCGAAGGTGATATAGAAGTTTTGGGAGAAGGATTGGTAGAAATTTGCCAAACCTTATTGCAGTACGATGAATATTGGCTTTCTGCTGCTAATGAAGGCGACGTATTTTGGACTGAGGGGGAAGCAGGAGACTACGTGAATGAATTATTTACTGACTCCGCCCAACGTTACCTCAGTGAACCAGATTTTGGTTCTGACTCTGGATACGATGAACCTTTATCTATTCCTGTCACGCGTAATGTCGTCGTGATGATTACAGTCGCTTTTGAGGGAGAAGTCCCAGATTTGGAAGCTGATCTAGCTAATATTACTGCACTCAAAGAAGGCTTGAAAGCTCTAATAAACTTACATTACAAGCATAAACTACGAGCAATTCAAGTGCATTTTTCACCAGCTCGGTTGGGCGACGAACTCACCAACGACCAGCTATTACAATATTACCCGGAATTAATTCCTTTGTAGTTGGTTGGGTCGTCCACACTTACCATCCAATTGAGAAATTGTTAAGCTCGGAGATAGGATGATAGTCAAATGTTCATGACAATCGTGCGTAAATTCACAGCAATTTTTTTAGCTTTTAGTTTGTCTTTGACAACTGTCGCCTGTGGTGGCGGGGCATCAAACCAAACGACACCTCAAGCTAGCAACACCAATCAAACTACTGCTACCGCCAACGCTAGCACTAAGCTAGCTGATGGTCAGTATCCGGTGCAGCAAGCAACTTTTAACGATGCTGATGGGGAGTACACGGTGTTTTTACTCAACGCTAACCCCCCAACTTTGAGAACCCAAAGTTTACAAATGGCGCGGCTGACCGATGATGAAATCAAGCAAGGTAAGAAAACTTACCTAAAGGTAGAGAATGGACAGCCAGCTTTATACCTAACAGAAGACTTCAAAATTGAGTACGTCCACAACGTTACTGAGAATAGAACCAACCCGCAAACGGGACAACAGGAAACAGTTGTAGTCCGTCAACAAAATAGCTTCTGGGCACCCTTTGCCGGATCTGTTGCTGGATCTTTGGCAGGTCAGGCGATTGGTAGTATGTTGTTTAGACCCCAATATTATGTGCCGCCTGCATATCAGCCTGGTGGAGTGCTAACTGGCTACGGTGGCTATGGTCGCAGCTATGGAGATGCGGTTCAAAGTTATCGCACACGCTATAATGCGCCGCCTGCAGTAGAGAGAAACCGCACTGCTTTCCGCAGTACAGGGACAATTAGAAGGTCATATCCTGGTGGTTCTTCCACTGTACGGCGCACTGTCCCAAATACCAATACGGGCAGCCGCGCTACTGGTTCCGGTTTTGGCGGTAGTACCCTAAGACCTTCTGGTAGCAGCACCACCAGACGCAGTCCTGGCGGTAGCAGTTTTGGTAGTGGCGGTCGTTCTCGAACCCCGCGCTCAACTGGTTTTGGTAGACGTAGATAATTGTAGAGACGCGCCATGGCGCGTCTTTTAGATAATTGTAAAGACGCGCCATTATGGCGCGTCTTTACATAATTTATGCTATGGCAACAGCTGGGTTCTGCCAACGTCCAACAGCTTTGCCAACGACTGCAAGTTCTTGCATCAAGCGGTCGAAACGTTCTGGAGTTAGAGATTGTGGACCATCAGATAAGGCTTTTGCCGGGTTGGGATGAACCTCAATCATCAAAGAGTCACATCCCGCGGCGATCGCCCCTAGAGACATGGAAGGTACATGTGTAGCCCAGCCTGTGCCGTGGCTGGGATCAACCATAATTGGTAGGTGAGTCAGGCTTCGCAACACTGGCACTGCTGATAAATCTAGCGTATTCCGGGTGTACTGGTGGTCAAAGGTGCGAATTCCCCGTTCACACAAAATCACATTTGGATTTCCTGCTGCCAGAATATACTCAGCAGCCATCAACCACTCTTCAATGGTTGCAGCCATTCCTCGCTTCAGAAGAACTGGTTTTGACTGCGCTCCTACTTTCTTCAATAGGGAGAAATTCTGCATATTCCTTGCGCCTACCTGGACGACATCCGCTGCTTGGGCGATTTTCTCCAGGTCTGCACTATCCATGACTTCTGTGATAATGCCCAACCCGGTTTCTTCGCGCGCCTTTACTAACAAATCCAAAGCACTCTCGCCGTGTCCTTGGAAGGCGTAAGGCGAAGTCCGGGGTTTGTATGCGCCACCTCGTAAAAACTGTGCCCCAGACGCTTTGACTCGCCGCGCTGTCTCTACTATCATTTCCTCATTTTCTACTGAGCACGGACCAGCAACGACAACCACAGGGTGATGTTCACCAAAAAAAACTGGTCCATTGGGAGTGTTCACCACTACCTCAGAAGCTTCCCCGTGACGAAACTGGCGGCTAGCTCTTTTGAAAGGCTTTTCTACCCGCAACACCTGTTCGATCCAGGGGCTAATTTCCTGGATTTGCAAAGGGTCTAAGTCAACGGTGTCGCCAACCAGACCAATCACTACCTTGTGCTGACCAACAATTTTTTCTGGTGTCAGCCCCCAAGTGCTGAGTTCCTTGCTCAGACGGTCTATTTCCGCCTCAGGGGAACCAATTTTCATGACTACAATCATGTTAAAGTTCCTGCTTAGTTGAGTTGTATCTTAGAATATATTGCTAGTTATATTCCGTAATTAGACCTTTGACTAAGTCTTTCTTAATGAAATAAAACCAAATAAATAAAACCACAGATAAAGTTTAGTGTTCATCTGTGGTTCAAAATCATTAAGACAAGATGATTGGAAAAAGTCCACCAGCAAAGAAAAATCAATTATTCAATAATAGCGCTTTGCAGTTTCGTGACTGAATCTTGCAGCTAAACAAAGCATAAATTTTGAATTAGTAATGTTGAAGTTACAAAATTTAAACTTCAGCATTACTAATTCAAATCTACCCAACACCGCAGTTATTTAGTCTCTCAACGCTGCTCACGCCCTTAGGTGAACTCAAAATTATTAATTCAAAATTAAAAATGATTTTTAAACTTTGAATTTTGAGAGAAGTCTGATCCGAGGAAACTTCGGAGGAGCTTCGCTAACAGAACTTCGGTGCTTTTGAATCTTTGAGCAGCGACTGGGGGCTTGTATTCTTTTTTTGAATTTTCATAGCACCTAGCGCCTAGGGCGTTAGTGCGTGCCCCAGGGAAGGTGCCATACTTTAGAATGCCCAAAATTATGCGCAAATGTGGCTTACTATACATTTTTTTGGCGAGTTTCACGCCAAACTGCCACCATTCGCCCCAAATTGGTCCTAAACTCATTCCAGCCGAGCAGACTCCCGACTCTGTCTTCATCCCACGAGGCTGAGAGAACACCATAAGTTATCCCCAACACCCCCAAACCAAAAAATCCCATGTTCACCAGTAACACGGCGATGGGAGGTAGTTTGATGCCAGCGTAGATTAACAGCAGATAGCTGACAATGAGGGTACTGATACCCAAAGCTGTTGGTATACCAGAGAAGCCAGCCACTCGGCGAATCATCCGCTGGCTGACTCCCTGGGGGATTGCTATTTCTTCTTTGGTGAAAGGTGGCTTCTTCTGATCCTGTTTCCCAGATTCCTGCTTGGTTTCTGGTTGTGTGTTTTTTGCTTTTGCTGGTTTTTGGCGCTTTTTATTTGGTTCAAAAGGCAAGCGACTGCGTTCAGATTCGGCAGACATAAGCAGTATTCTCTATCCACGAATACCGAGACGACCAATCAAAGCTTGATAACGTTCCCGGCTACCCTCCTGAATATAAGATAAAAGACGCTTGCGTTGACCAATCAGCTTCAACAATCCCCGCCGCGAAGAATGGTCTTTCTTGTTTGTCTGGAGATGTTGGCTAAGACGGTTAATGCGCTCCGTCAGCATAGCCACTTGGACTTCAGCGGAGCCAGTATCGGTTTCGTGAACTTGGTACTGTGTGATTAACTCTTGTTTGCGCTGTTGCGTTAAAGTCATGACCCAATCAATTAATTTCTAATTTCTGCAGCAGTTTTCCATAATATCATAGCCATCATCTTTAGGGTGTGGGGTATTAGGAGGATGAGGGAGATAAGGAAAATGAGGAGAATTTTCTTTGCGTTCCCGCATCGATGTATCGCCGGGAAAGCCCTTCGGGTATGCCAGTGGGTACGGCCACGGCTGAGTGCTTCGCACACGCCAAGGGCGAACGCCGAACGGCACGCCTGACGGCGTTAGCGCAGCTCCTCCGTTAGGAGGCACGCCAGTCGCCGTGAGAGCGGGAAAGCCGTCATTCGCGCTGGACTCACCGTCATTCGCGCTGTCTCAGCGTGTCTCCCTGTCCCCGTATTCTCCTAGACTTTTCGCAAAATATAGTGTTCAGTTTTACAAAGCATATTGAATCCTAGCATCTACCTTAAGCTTGAGTTATGGTAGTGGGTGCGGCTAATTGTTGTTCAGTTGGTTCTAATTTTTACAGTCAATTCTTTAGAGAAGCGCGAGGTCCGCACGCTGTTATGAGAATTTTAGTCATTGAAGATGATGAGCTAATACTCAACCCGCTTGTCGAATTGCTGACAACCCAGCACTACGCTGTTGATGTTGCTAGTGATGGTGAAGTTGGTTGGGAGTTAGCAGAAGCTTTAGTCTATGACCTAATAGTACTAGATGTAACGCTACCCAAACTAGATGGACTCAGCCTTTGTCGGCGAGTGCGATCGCAGGGGATACAATCACCGATTATCCTGTTGACCGCTCAGGATAGCAGTACAAACAAAGTCGTTGGTTTAGATGCTGGAGCCGACGACTATGTGACCAAACCTTTTGATTTCCAAGAGTTACTAGCACGTATCCGCGCTTTACTGCGACGGGGAAGTTCAGCCTTATCTCCACTGCTAGAGTGGGAGAATTTGCGGCTGGATCCTAGTGTTTGTGAAGTGACCTATGATGGTAACCTACTACATTTGACTCGGAAAGAGTACGGTTTGCTAGAGCTTTTCCTTCGCAATTCCCACCGCATATTTAGCTGTAGCGCAATCATAGACCACCTCTGGTCTTTTGAAGAAACTCCAGGAGAAGATACTGTGAGAACGCACCTCAAGGGGTTGCGGATGAAACTTAGAAAAGCGGGACTTGCCAAAGATCCGATTGAAACCGTGTACGGTATTGGCTACCGCCTGAGAGGAGCAGAGGAGCAGAGAAGCAGAGAGAAGTCCGAGCGGAGGCTTCCTCCGCTCGGAACTTCGGAGGGAGCAGAGGAGCAGAGGAGCAGAGAAGCAAAGGAAGCAGGAAAGGACACGAGGACACGCAGACAAGCAGACGCGGTGAAAGGAGAAAAACTTTCCACGTCTGGTCCATCTCCATCCCCCTCATCCCCCTCATCCCCCTCATCTACCTCATCCCCCTCATCTACCTCATCATCCCTCACACCTGAGGAGATAAAACAGCAGACTCAGAGAATAACTGCTAGCGTTTGGGAGCAAACCAAAGACAAGTTGAGCGACCGAGTTACGGTCATTGAACAGGCTACGACAGCATTGCTTCGAGATGCACTCTTAAATGAACTGCTCTCAAAAGCACATGCAGAAGCTCACAAGCTAGCGGGTTCCCTAGGTTTATTTGGCTTTGACTATGGTTCGTCTTTGGCTCGACAAATAGAAGAGTTGCTCGAAGCTCAAGAGCCATTGGTTCAACAGCAAAAACTGCACTTGTCAGAACTGGTTGTGGCGCTACGCCGGGAGTTGCAAGTTGCAACTGCAAACTCTACCCCTGAACAATCATCAGCTGATGAGCGTCCGTTTATGTTGGTAGTTAGCCAGGATAAGTCACTGGTCGAGGAGTTGGTCAAGTCAGCTGTCAATAGAGAAATGCGCTCCCAAATAGTCATAAATCCAGCACTAGCCAGGGAGGAGCTAACTAATAATCGCCCGGATGCGGTGGTTCTTGACCTTTGTGGTAACACCACTGAGGATGGTTTGAGGTTGTTAGCAGAACTCAACTGTTGTACACCTCCAGTACCAGTATTAGTGATCACAAATCAAGATAATTTGCTTGACCGAGTACAAATAGCCCGTCTGGGTGGACAGGGTTGTTTACAAAAACCAGTAGCTTCAGCCCTGGTACTGGAGACAGTCACAAATCTGCTACAGCGATCGCGTAAGGCTGCAGCTAAAGTCCTGATTGTGGACGACGATCCGCTTATACTATCGGCTGTATCTTCTTTGTTACAGCCTTGGGGTCTTAAAGTTTCTACTTTGGAAAATCCCTTGAACTTTTGGGAAACCTTGGAAGCAACAACACCAGATTTGCTGGTTTTAGATGTAGATATGCCTCAAATGACCGGGATTGAACTGTGCCAAGTTGTGCGTAACGATCCCCGCCATTGCGGCTTACCAGTACTATTTCTAACTGCACGCACTGATGCGGATACGATGCGACGCGTGTTTGCTGCTGGCGCGGATGATTATGTTAGCAAGCCCATTGTCGGTCCAGAACTGGTGACTCGCATCCTTAATCGCTTGGACCGAACACGTATGCTGCGGACTATGTCTGAAATCGATGCTTTGACTGGAGTGGCTAATCGTCGCCAGTCAACCCAGGAACTCAACCAGTTACTGAGTCTAGCCCATCGCCACAATCAGCCTTTGTGCTTTGCTGTTCTAAAAATCGATCACCTTCAGCAAATTAACCAACAGTACGGTCATGCTGTGGGCGATGAAGTATTGTCTAGATTTGGAAGACTGTTACGACGACATTTTCAAAGTGAAATTCTTTGCCGATGGGGCGGTGCTGAGTTTGTTGTGGCAATGTATGGAATGACACAAAAATACGGAAGACAATGGATAGAGGAAATATTTGTAAATTCAAGCAAAGACAAGTTTCTCACTCCTGACGAAAAAGATTTTTCCGTATCATTTAGTGCGGGGATTTCTAGTTATTTACACGATGGCACAGACTTGGACACACTGTATCAAACAGCATTGGCAAGATGTGATCGTGTGTTATCACAGAGAAATCTGAGCAGTAGAACTTCCCGTTCCCAATCGCAACTGCGTACAAAATAACCCTACCTAATACGTAGCTGCTTAGAAATTTAATCGGGCAGAGTGGAGAAAAATTCAAAATAAAAAGAATTTTGAATTGTCAAAGCCTGTCTTCCAATCCCAAAAATCATGCATAGGGCTTTCATCTAACCATGCAAGCATACACAAGTACAACTCAAACAAAGCTTCGGCAAAGGCTATTCCCGGCTGTACTCACAGGCATCAGCGTTTTCATTGTGACTCTGTTATTTTGGCGGGAGTTACTCTTTCAAGAAGACCTTGATGTCAAGAGAAACGTTGAATTAGCAGCAGCTAGTGTTAGTTATCAAATCACAGCCCCGATTGAAATTCGTACACAGGCATTAGTTCGCATGGCTAAGCGCTGGGAGAGACAGGGTGGAACTCCTCAAGCAGAGTGGGAAGCAGATGCTTTCAACGTTTTTCAAGATTTTCCAGGTTTTCAAGCAATTGAATGGGTAGACGAATCATATTATGTACGTTGGATTGTTCCTTTAGCAGGAAATGAAGCCATAAAAAATCTCAACTTGACTTTTGAGAAGCGTCGTCGGACTGCTTTAGACAAAGCCAAACAAACCCGGAAGATGACTGTAACACGTACAGTCACTCTTCCTCAAGGAGGCAAAGGATTTTTAGTGTGTATACCTTTGTTTTCAGACAATGACTTTAATGGATTTGTAATCAGCGTTTTTCGCACGCAGTTATTCTTAGACACTATATTAGACAAGAATCTAACGCAGAAATATAATGTCGCTATTTTTGATGGCAGCGAACAAATCTACGCCAGTCATCAAGAACTTATCAACAGCCAGAAGCAAACTCGATGGACACACAACTCAGAAATCAAAATTGATGGTGTCACATGGAGTGTTCGCGTTTCGCCAACACCGGCATTGCTAGCTCAGCAACGTTCCCCTCTTGCCGATGTAGTGCTAGGTTCAGGCTTGCTAACCGCCGTGCTTTTGGCATCGGGAGTGTACCTGAACCAGAAGTCCAGACGCTATGCTCAACAGGCGAGGGCAATGAATCAGGAATTAGCTCATGAAATCACCGAACGCCAGCAAGCAGAAGCAGCATTACAGAGGTATGCAGCAGAGCTTAAAGACTTGTATGATAATGCACCTTGTGGCTATCACTCTGTAGACATCGAAGGTATCTTCATGGGCATAAATGATACCGAACTCAAGTGGTTGGGTTATACACGCGACGAATTGATTGGAAAGAAAAAGTTTTCTGAGTTGTTGACGGAATCTAGCATCGCAACTTTCCAAAAATGCTTCCCCATTTTCCAGGAGCGTGGTTGGATAAATGATCTGGAATTTCATATGATTCGCAAGGATGGCACCATTTTACCCGTGCTTTTAAGTGCAACTGCCATCAAGGATGAGGCAGGTCAGTTTGTCATGAGTCGGACTACAGTTTTTGATATCAGCGCTCGTAAAGAAGCAGAAGTAGAACTGAGTAACCTGAGTTCTGCTTTAAAAAGTGCGGTAGAAGCCGTCTCCCGCTTGGATGAGCAAGGACATTACATCTATGTCAATCAGGCCTATGCCAGGATGATGAGCTATGAACCACAGGAGATGGTGGGTTTGGAGTCGCAACTCACTGTTTATCCAGAAGATCGGCAAAAAGTGATGGCAGCACATCAAAAAATGCTTAATGACGGTAGGGCAGAAGTAGAAGCCAGAGGTGTGCGTCAAGACGGCTCGGTGTTTGATATGCAAGTGGTTATGGTCAAAGCTTACGGCATACAGCAGAATTACATCGGTTATTACCAATTCATGAAGGATATTAGCGATCGCCGCGAAATAGAAAGGCTCAAAGATGAATTTGTCTCCATCGTCAGCCACGAATTGCGGACTCCCCTAACTTCCATTCGTGGTTCCTTGGGCTTGATGTCTAGTGGTGTACTGCAGACCCAACCCGAAAAAGCTCAACGGATGCTGGAAATTGCAGTCAATAATACTGACCGTTTAATCCGATTAATTAACGACATCCTGGATATCGAACGCATTGAGTCAGGCAAGGTCACAATGACAAAACAAACTTGTGATGCTGCTAGCTTAATGCTTCAGTCAGTAGATGAAATGCGTTCTATGGCAGACAAAGCAGAGGTAACTTTGTCTGTTTCTCCTGTATCAGTTCAGCTTTGGGCAGATCCCGACCGGATTATCCAGACTTTCACCAACTTGCTCAGCAACGCTATTAAATTTTCACCTCCAGGTAGTACTATTTGGCTCAGTGGTGAAGTTTGTCAGAACACGGAGACAGGGGGACACGGTGAGACAGCTTCTCCATCGTCGCAGTCCTACATACTGTTCCAAGTCAAAGACCAAGGAAGAGGTATTCCGGCTGATAAACTCGAAAGCATCTTTGGACGTTTTCAGCAAGTTGATGCCTCTGACGCACGTAAGAAAGGCGGTACTGGCTTAGGGCTTGCGATCTGTCGCAGTATTGTGCAACATCATGGCGGGCGCATTTGGGCAGAGAGCACCCCAGCGAATGGTAGTACTTTCTACATTTCGCTGCCTATACAGCAAGAACAACAGGAAAAGCCTGTTATCCCACTCACTGAGTCTGACTCTAATTATCCATTGGTGTTAGTCTGCGATGATGACTCTTCAGTTCGTATCATGCAGACCATGCTAGAAGAACGTGGCTGCCGAGTAACCACCGTGGCTTCGGGGGAAGAGGCAGTACAACTGGCAGAACAACTACAGCCTGATGTCATTTTACTTAACCTGATGATGCCTGGTATGCATGGTTGGGAAACTCTAGCAGTTTTGAAGCAACAGCCGCAAACTAAAGATATTCCGGTAATTATTCTTAGTAGTTTGATGCCGGATCCTACAGTGGCTCTTCATCCAGGAGTGAACGACTGGATTGTTAAACCGCCGGATGAGGGGTTGTTGTTTCAGGCTTTGAAACGAGCGCTGACAGGAGAACACAGCCAGAGTATTAAAGTTTTAATCGTAGAAGATGATTTAGACTTGGCACAGGTGTTGATTGCGATATTTGAACGTTATGGCATAGAAACTTATCATGCCAAGACAGGACGAGAAGCTTTGCACCTGAGCCAGCGTCTTCTCCCTGATTTGTTGGTGTTGGACTTAGAACTGCCAGAGGTTGATGGTTATGCAATAGTGGAGTGGTTGCGACACCATAGGCGTTTATGTTCAGTGCCTATGGTTGTGTATTCTGCTAAAGACCTAAACCAGTTTGATCAGGAACGGCTAAAACTAGGACAGACTTTATTTCTGACCAAAGGTCGTGTCACAGCAGATGAATTTGAACAGCGTGTCATGGCTCTGCTTATACCAAGCTGCGTTCTAGAACCTCACCCCCGCCCTACTAAGGAGAGGGGTGCCCGTGAGGGCGGGGTGAGGTGAGACCAGCGCTCTTTGGAGGGGAGCCACTGCGTTGGGGAGCCAGCACTGTAGGAGGGCTTCGCTGTGAGCGTTCCGCCGAACGGTTTCCCGACCTAGGTGACTGGCGTCGGTGCCGACAGTCCCGCAAGTAGCGTTCTCCCGCTCTCACCGCATCTGCCGTAAGCGCAAAGGGTCCCGCAGGCTTACGCTTTGCGTGTCCGTGCCTCCTCCGGAGGAGCTTGCGCTAACGCCCTTGGCATGCCGCAGGCATAGGACATACCCGGAGGGTGATACGTATGAATGCAACTTAGTATTAACCGGATTATTTCAGCGCACAAGGGAGGCAACAGTAATGATAGCTAAACGTATTCTTATTATTGATGATGAAGAAGATATCCGAGAAGTCGCTCAACTGACCTTAGAAGCTGTAGGTGGTTGGCAAGTCTTTACTGCTGAATCAGGCTTTAAAGGGTTGCAGTTAGCTGAAGCTGAAAAACCTGATGCTATCGTTCTAGACGTGATGATGCCAGAGATGGATGGTGTTGCGACTTTCCAAAAACTACAAGCAAATCCTGCTACCCAAAACATCCCCGTGATTTTAATGACAGCTAAAGTTCAATCTAGTGACCAACGCCGATTTGCTGAACTTGGCGTGACGGGGCTGATTGCCAAACCTTTCGACCCCATGACTTTAACTGACCAGTTGGCAGAAGCTTTGGGCTGGCATTAGGCATTTGAAAAAATTTTTCCCTTCTCCACAGGTTCTTCATTTTTAGACTTTAACTTTAGAAATATCAGGTGACCCGGGTTTGGAAAATCACTAACTGCAATAAATCAACTACTACAGTCAATTGACTGAAATTACCTTTGGTAGTGAATTATTGCAGAATTCTTAAGGCAATAAACCATTTCTAGAGAAGGGATAATATTCATGTACGAACAAGATTTTGAACAAGAATATCACGAATTTCATTCTGCTGTCGGTTTGTTTGCGTATATTTCAAAGTTTAGAGATAAAGCATTAGTAGAAATTTGTGAACAGACATTAATAATGATACTGGGTTCAAAATACACAACCAATGTCATGAATGCGGCAATGTTTCAGCTAGCTGAGTCTGCTCCTGAAACTTGCCAATGGATTTGGCAAAATTTCCCTGAGCATGAAGCGTGCATTTCATTAAAAGAGTATTTTCTTATACTTGCTATACAACAATTAATTAGCCAAAGTTTCGTTTTAGGTCAAGATTTTAGCGCCACTACTCACGGTACACTACTGATTAATGAAAATGCGAAACTTGCATTAATTCAAAGTCTTTCTCATCAAGATTTGCTTTTACTTGAAGAACTTATTCAAGTGAATGAGCAGGTAGCGCTTTACTAATTCAGGACAAGAGTGAAAGCACAAAGATATTGCACAAAATCAAAAATTATTCTTCAATATTGGAAAAGCTCTATTATGCAACTGAGAAATTTGCTCCATCTCGGAATAAACCCTTTGCAATTCCTACGCCAATGGCTTGAGTCTTTGGAAATTCGTAACTACAAAGCCGCTCAACTATTATGCAAGCTTATTCCATCTCAATGTCCCTTTGAGCGGAAGATTAAACTTTTTAATCAGACCATTTTGTACATTCCCCCCTTGTGTAAGCTAAATCCTTTCTACGAACAATTGGTTATGCTTCGCTTCAAGTCTTTAGTTTATCTTGCAGATGAATGTGGTGAGGATGTTACAGTTTATTGTTGATAAATATATGGGCATAAATACACTATAAATAGTGCAGGCAAGACGCCCACACTAGAAAACAAGAAACCCATAAGAAAAATAAAAAACTTTTCCTACCGCCAAACAAATACTTTCGCTTGGTATGGTTCTATATCAATCATAATGCCATCTTCCCCAGCTTCCACGTCATAATTACCTGTCCACTCGTGCCATGTGCCAGCACTGGGAAACTCAGGAACGTGATATCCACTAAGGTTTTGGTCTGATAAATTTGCCAAGACGACAACACGAGAACGTTCTTCATGCCAACGAACATATGCCAGCACTTTGGCGTCTACATCCTCATGGAAAAACTCAATGTTATCACTTTGCAAAGCGGGATTGTGTTTGCGTAGGACAATAAGTTTTTTATAGTACTCAAATAAATCGCGATTTTGGTCTTTCTCCAACAAAGGCCATGCAATCTTCTTAGGCTGAGTTACAGTTTCACTTTTGCGTTTGTGTTCCCCAAATTCTTCCCCCATCCACAGCATCGGTATACCCATTGCCGTTATCAACAGCACTGCTCCTAACTTGGCTCGTCTAAAGGCATCCTCGTCAAATATACCGCGATCGGCGGAGCCGCGCTGTAGGCGATCGCCCAATTCTCTCAACAGATGTTCGCGATCGTGAGTTGCCAAGTAATTTATGACGTTTATCGCACCCCCATAACCCTGTCGCCTTGGATCTAAAACCTCCTTAAGCTTTTCAAGCTCAAACTTTTCACCGCAAATATGTGGAATTACAAAATAACGAAAACTTTCGTGCCAACAAGCATCTAGCGGTCCTTCTGGAGTCGTAACCTGACTAGTATCAGGAATATGTTCAGCAATGTTGTAAAAGGGTTTGGGTGCAGTGTTCTTTTTCGCTTGTGTGGCTAACCAGTCTAAAAATTCATTGTTAGCCAATTGACGCACTGCATCAAAGCGAATTCCGTCAATGTGATACTCCTGAACCCAAAACCGGACGACATCACCAACGTATTTCCATGCAGGCTTAACGTCTAACTTTTCGTCATAGTTATCATAGTTAAACTCGGGACCCCAGTAATTATCAGGGTCTTCCGGATAATGCATATGTTCGTAATACCAGTAATTCCTGTCAATTTGCAATAATGGGCATTCTTCATCAGTATGGTTATAAATTCCATCAACAAAAACGCGAATACCCCTAGCATGGCACTCGTCTATAAATCGCTTTAAATCTTCTGTTGAGCCGTAGCTGGATTCTGTAGCGAAGTAATGGCGTACTTTGTAGCCCCAACTATAATCACCAGGATACTCATTGACTGGCATCAATTCAATCGCATTAATTCCCAATTCACTAAGATAATCTAACTTTTCAATTGCATCTACATATTTTCCACGTTTGTAAGAGTCAACGTCGCCACCAGTAAAATCAGCAACGTGCATTTCGTATATGACTAATTCATGATTTTCTGGTAACGGCGTATCGTCGTGCTGCCAAACATAAGTATCAACAATCTTTTTGCCGTCTTTAATTCTTACTATACCGACTTTTCGCTCTTCATCAACGTCTGTTGCATAGGGGTCGATAACATCTACCCATTGATCCGGCTCAAAATTTGGACTTTTCGTTTGAACACGGAACTTATATTGATAGACACCATCTTCTAATTCTACTTGAATGCGGAAATAACCATCCTCTCCTTTTTCCATTGGTATCTCTTTCCACTCCGAAAAAGACCCAATTAAAGCGGCTCCTTGATTACGAGGAGCAAACAAATTAAATTCAATTAAACTTGCCATTTCAACTGCTTAATAAATTCAATCAAGTCAATGACAGGAAATTTAAATATTTTGTAATATACATATTAATAAATCTTCTTTCTTGAGTTATATTTATTTTTTATTGAAAATACACCCTACATTTTTCGCCAATTGGATGGCGGTAAAGAAGTAAAAAGTGAGAAAAAAGCGGGAAATAGCATTCTCTAATTCCCACTTTATTTAGCAATCCTCCGCACATTTGTGTGAAAGTGCCTGCGCGTTCAAACAAAGTAGCGTGCCGCAGGCATAGGCGAGTGCGTATCCAAAGGACTCAGCGCATAAATCGAAAAGCTCAGATTCCCGACTTCTTAAAGAAGTCGGGAATCTTGTTGTTCACAAATGATTTACGATTGCTATTTCAATGCATTTATGAAAAGATAAGTATTTTTTTAAGCAGCTGGTGCAGCGGCAGTTGTTACAGTGCGATTATCTAGGATAGGCTTGCGGGTTTTGAGGTCAAATTTGTATCCGTGTGGCAGAATATGAAGTCTTGCTCCGCAAACTGCCAAAGCCTCATCCTTCAGGATTTCGTCAACATTGCTGTGTATAACCTCTGAATCATCGACAACTGTAACAGAGCCTTCCCCAATCACTTCAAACTGGCTATCAGTCACGACGATCGCCGTGTTCTCGTCAATGCCAAATCCTAAAACAGCAGGCTGCTGTGCCAAAGCTGCAATTAAGCGTCCCAACCGTCCGCGTTGCGAGAAATGCTGATCAATGACAACCCCTGGTAGGAAAGCCAAACCGGGACCCATGTCCACAATTTCCATCCGAGGGTTTGTCTCTGAGTCGCCTTCCACAATCATGACGTCTGGCATCACAGCGGCTCCCGCGCTTGTCCCTCCGACAACTATGCCTTCAGAGCAGCGTTTGTGAATAGCTTTATCAATTTCAGTGTCCTTAAGGACGCTGGTGATCCGGGCTTGGTCTCCTCCAGTAAAAAATACACCAGTGGCTTTATCAATCGCTTCTAACGCTGTAGACGAAGACCCATCTTCTCGGCTTTCGGTGTCAAGTATACGAACATCCTCCGCTCCTAGCCGCTCAAACACTCTAATATAATTCTCTCCGACTTCTCTTGGCAGTTCTGTCGCCGCCGTCATAATGACAATCCTGGCTTTAGTACCCCCAGCACGGCGAACGAATTCCCGAAGAATTTGGCAATCCCCCTCCTTATCTTCCGCTCCCCCAATAATGACCAATTGTCGTTTAATTTCACTGTCTACCATAGAGCCTCTTCATACGAGTTATTTCTTTCTATAAAACATGATCATTAAAGCTATAAAAACTCCCATTTGGTAGAGTAAAATACAAAAAATAAATATGTATTATGTAGTAGGTGGTGTTGAGACGCTAAATAGTACTATATAAAAAAGAATAGAAATAACTACTCTGTGATCACAAAAGGTCAAAATAAATAAAAACTCAAAACTCAGAACGGCTAACAGTCTTTGATTTTGAAATTGCAGAAAGCTTGTATCCACTTCTGTATTGGTCTTAAGCACAGCTTTTGCAATTGACAAGCCTCTAGAAAACTTCTCTAGAGGCTTTGTTGTCTTGATTAATTTTTGAAACTAAACAAAAAGAGTGTTAGTTATCCACTCTTTGTCCATCGTCATCACTCTTAAGCCACTCGGAATACAAATCTTCTTTTATCGAACTGGTTTGATTCGTCTCATTCTGGTTGGAAACTAGTACTTTGAGGGTCGTTTGGTAAGCGTTATTAACTAGTTCATGACCGTAACCAATCACTACTCCAGATTCGCCTGTTTTTTGGTGAATTGCACAATCGCCAACAGTAAGCATAATAACTGCCTTGTTGTTCAATTAATTTGTCCTTCGTATTGTTCTCCGAGTGTTCAATTAGTTACCTCAACCTTTTGATATATTTTATACAACATTTCTTAACAAAATAAATAAGTCTAAAGGTAGGTGAGCTATTTACTTTAAGGGACTTAGAAAAAATAATTCCAGCGTCTAGTAAGGACTATAAAAAATATCCACAAACCATCTACCCAAATTGGATAGCTTATCCGCATCCAGATCTAATAAACGTTGAATAACGAAGTCGAGGCGTGGGAGATCTCAAAGTTGTACTTTATTCAATTTTTCAGAATTCTTAGCAAGAATTGCAACAAAACAATGAAGCTTAAGTAAAAGGCAAAAGGTAAAAGGTAAAAAGTCAAATGATTTAGTTTTCCTTTTTCCTTTTTCCTTTTCCTTACTCTACACCTGATGCTTATTTAATATTAGCTCTAGCATCCCTAACTGCAGCAACGAAAAATAATCCTGTCAGTGGAATGCTTAATGCCAGAATAATTGCAGTTGTTTGAGTACCCAAGTCCGGTTGTCCAGAAGCGAGTTCAAAAATTGAACCTACAGCTGCTATAGCTGTGATACAAGAACCAGCCAGAAATAAACCGCTTTTTGGAGTAACTGTATTCACTACCTGACCACCCTATGCTACTGGTTTTACAGCTTGATGTGAAAAGCCATGCTTAGATAGCTCTTGGGCCAAAGCCAAAGAATTATCTACACGATCTACAAATACCACACCATTGAGGTGATCCATCTCGTGTTGAATACAGCGTCCGAGCAAATCTCCAGCTTTTAATGTCCGGGGACGCCCATACTCGTCTTTGTAAGAAATTTCTACAACTTGCGGGCGCTTCACATCCATGTAGACACCTGGAATGCTCAAACATCCTTCCTGCGCCACACAAATTTCGCGACTAGCCTGCTTGATAGTCGGGTTAATCAACACCAGTGGTGGGTTAGCTGGGTTATCTGGTTCGCAGTCAATGACAATCAGTTGTTTGTGAATTCCCACTTGGGGTGCAGCCAAACCAATGCCATCCTTACTGTACATGGTTTGCAACATTTCACGTACCACTTGACGAAGTTCCTCATCGATTTTAGACACGCGCTTAGCTGGTTGACGGAGGACGCGATCGCCTAGGTAATGAAGTTCTAATGGTGGATTTTTTAACTTTTTCTTCTCAACGGCGATTTCTATAGGCATGATGCTGTAACTCGCTCTTTTAGGCTTGGTCTTATATAGTGTAAGTTCTTTAATCTTAACAATTTCAGCCCCCCAGTTCGATTGGGTAAAACCCACCATCAAGGAATGCAACACTTACACCTACCGATGGCACTGTTATCCAGGTTAATCGAGAGTGGCAACTTAAATAACCTCGACTCCTTCACCCTGTCCTTAAGGGGCTTTGTCGTATTAATAGGTTCAAGCTTAATCTGGAACCACAATGTTTTCTAAGCCCACCTCAGCTGGCGGGTATTGTGGATTCATCGACTCAAGCGTATCGGCAATTGTACGAGCAACAACGAGATTACGATACCACTTTTTGTTAGCTGGCACCACATACCAGGGAGCATAAGCAGTCGAGCAATTATTAATTGCATCTTGAAACGCTGCTTGGTAATCATCCCAAAACTGACGCTCTTTGATGTCATTGCTAGAAAACTTCCAGTGCTTATTTGGGTTGTTTAGCCGACTTTCCAAACGTCGTTTTTGTTCATCTTTAGAAATGTGGAGAAAAAACTTAATCACTCTGATATTGTTCAGAGTCAGCATATGCTCGAACTCATTAATCAGATGATAGCGCTCCTGCCAAACCTCCTTGGGTACTAACTGCTTCACCCTCACAATCAGCACATCTTCATAGTGAGAGCGGTTGAAGATAGAAATCATCCCGCGTTGCGGTGTCCGCTGATGGTAACGCCAGAGAAAGTCGTGACTTGACTCCTCATCACTTGGCTTTTTGAAAGACCACACTTGGCAACCTTGGGGGTTCAATCCGCCAAAAACGTGTTTGATTGTGCCATCTTTGCCACCTGTGTCCATTGCTTGCAGCACAATCAATAGGCTGCGATTATGTTCAGCATACAACTTTTCTTGCAAATTCTGAAGGCGATCGCGCTGGTGTTCGAGTTCATCTTCAGCGTCTTTTTTGTGTTTGTAATCTTCAGAGCTGTTCGGATCAAGATCAGCTAAAACAATTGGCTGTTCTGGTCGAACTCGATAGCGGGCATAGTTTGGTTTTGGTGGCGGGGATACTACAATTTTCTCTGGAGTCATTTCTGATGCCACCTCGGTTGTCGCTTTTGCTGCCGCATGGAAAGCTTCAGACTTACGCTCTTTTGCAGTCAAAATCTTGTCTGGTAGATTGCTTGGTGTGTTCATCGCAATTTCCTTATGGAAAGAGTTTTGTAGGATTGTTTCTTAACTTAAGGAAATTGAGTGAAAACTACCTCTATCAATGGTCAACGAAATTAACTGTTCTAGGAGACATATTGTAGGACTTCATATCAAGCTTAGTACGTGGCGGTTGCCCGTAACGCACTGTTATTCCGGGCGATCGCCTGTTTAAACTGAATGAACCATGCTTTATTAAAAGTGGGGTGTTAGAAGGTAAAAAATGATAATAATTGTTACCCTTTATCATTTATAATTCTTCATAATAATTTAAGAATTATAAATATGCACTCTCAATGGGAAGCTTTGCTGAAAAATCTCGGTGAATGGCAAGGTTCATTTACCCGTGTCTCGCCTCAAGGTGAACTTCTGGAAGATATTCCCAGCAGAGTTTCCTTAGAAGGATTGAACAACAACCAAACAATCCGCCAGACTATAAGTCTGGGGGGAAGTGAAAAGGTTTTAGAATACTCTTCCTTGGGACGAAGTACGCTGTTTTTTGAAAATGGGGCGTTTTCGCAAGGTTCAATCCAGTTAGGACCATTTTCTGAATTTGGGGCAGAACTTGGGTTAATTCACGAAAATCGCCGCTTACGCCTCGTTCAGTTATTTGACAAAAACCTCCAGCTAGACAAAGTTACCCTCATTCGAGAACATCTGGCGGGAACTCAACCAGAACAACGTCCACCTTTAAGAGTAGATGACCTTCTGGGAGAATGGCAGGGTGAAGCAGTCACAATATATCCAGATTGGCGTCCTCCCCAGAATTACCCTACCAAAATGCAATTAGAACTTAATGAGTCTGGGCGACTAAGGCAAAGCTTAACCTTTAGTGAACGGACGATTACTTCAACGGCGACTGTTAAAGAGTCTATCATCGACTTCGACGAAGATCCGCAAAAGCAGATACAAGTATTACTCCTACCCGATGGTGCTTCTGCCACTTCACCACTTAAACTGCAATTACGTCAACCACTTTTTCTTGAAGTCGGTTGGCTTATCCAACCCGACTTGCGCCAGCGGATGATTCGCAGCTACAGCGACAAAGGCGAGTGGGTGAACCTGACTTTAGTGACAGAACGTCGGGTTGCTTCTGTTAACTAAATGTTTGAGAATTTTGACGAACTGCTCATAAATTGAGTAAATTCACCGTCTTTAAATGTCTCTTCCCAATTGGTGGGTAGGCGATAGGGATTAGGATTATCTTTTGTGGGTACATACATGAAGATGTACTCACACTTAACTCCATCTAGTTTGGTTTCCGGAGTTATACCCCAATCTCCAATATATGCGCCTGTAAGAATTGCACCTCTAAAATCAGTTCTGTCTAATTGCGCTTTTGTAAGGTTAGCTCTGGAAATATCCGCATTTTGCAAGTTAGATTCATTAAGCCTAGCTGCAATCAAGCTAGCATCTCTGATATTCGCTCCCTGCAAATTGATACCTTGCAGGTTCCAGCCATCGAAATTTTTGTTCTGCAAGTCTTTTGTTATCAGCAATTGTCGTATATTTTCATCCTCAAGATACGTTGCCCTGATATCAGCAAGGTTCAGGTTTTTCGCTTGAAACCAGCAGGTGCGTGTCAGGATAGATTTGTTGAAATTGGTATTTTTCAGTCTTGCCTGTGTAAAGTCGGCATCTGTTAAATCACTTGCTTGAAAACTGGTTCCGCGTCTTGTTACTAAGCCAAAAGCAATATTGCGAAGCCAGCTTTGCTTCTCATCTTCAAATAAAGCACGGCAACTAACGTCAGTAGACAAGATTAATGTTAATACTGCTACTGTCACTGCCAGTGCTCCTGCTGTGACACCACCTACCTTTGCCGCTGCAACAACCACTGCTCCGGCTACCGCGCCTGCCATTGCTACTGTTACTGCTACTACAAATAGCCCAGCTATAGCCCCTGCCACGACCGCTGCCCCAGCTATAACTACCAGCCCTGTTGCAGCCACAACCACTCCTACAGCACCTGTGACCACCACTGTCACCACCCCTGCCAATTCCATCACCCGTGTCTGACTGCCTGCGCCAACCCATGCTACTGCCACGACCCCTGCCCATACTACTGCTGCAACTCCAGCACATACAACTGCCACTGCCAAAAATCCACAGGCTGCTGCGACTCCTCGGCGCAGAGTGGTGAGAAAAAAGACTAACAATACTATTAAGCTGATGGCACTAACATAGATATTTTCACGGTTCCCATTTACTACTATGAATCCTAACAGAGAGCCACCGACAGCCGATAGCAATCCTGATAGTGCCGACAGCAGTAATGCAGATATTAGTATGGTAATTGCCCAACGGCGTTGCAGTCCCGCTCTCGCATGGCTGAAGTTTGCTCCTCTAAGGATGGCATTTGTGAAGTCAGTACCTTGGATATCGCAATAGGAAAAATCTGCACCTGTTAAGTCTTGCCCTTTGAAGGATTTGCCTTTGAGCTTAGCACGGCGGTAGTTTTGAGCCACGTTCAATTACAATAAAACTCAGGTACTTTTAACTACAAGTTGTAGAATATCAGTTTTTGGCAGCTTTAGATATCTGTCAGGTGTCTTAGTTATTTTAGTTGACACGTGAAGAAGTTGTCGAAGCTGCGGCTAGCTTACAGCGGTTTTTAGGTAAATGAACCAAATCACAAGACCTATCTCCAAACCTCAGTTTAGAATCCCCTTACTTCCAGTGAGGGGAGATGTCAAGCAGTTAACAGGAGAACCAGAATGACCCTTAATCAACAAGCCATTTTGATGCAACCAGGTCAAGGAGCTTCCTACTGGTTTGATCGTGATTTATATATCTTTAAAGCAGTGGGTGAAGATACAGGTCAAGCGTACGCTCTGTGTGAAGTGGTAGTTGCACCACAGGGCGGTGGTACGCCTCCTCACAGGCACAGTCGCGAAAATGAATCGTTTTATATCCAAGAAGGTGAGCTGGAATTCCAGCTCGATGAACAGACGATTGTTGCAACAGCTGGAACCTTTCTCTACTCACCTAAAGGTCAACTTCATCGATTTATCAACACGAGTTCTATGCCTGCGAAACTGTTAATTTGGGTTACCCCAGCAGGATTTGAGAAGTTTGTTGCAGAAGTTGGTAAGGCAACGGATAGCCAGGTTGGTTCTGCACCGTCTTTAAGTTCAGCAGATTTGGAAAAAATTCTTTCGACCGCACCTAAGTATGGTGTAGAGATTATTCCTCCGTCTTCTGCTGATTGACACTCCTCGACCTAAAGGTACGAGGATTCTTGCTTCATCCGTCCTCCCTAGATATCCGAATGCAAGCATTCAAATATCCCCGTTTGGATACGTCCACAAGCGCACACGGACTGCCCGACCGTGTTTAAAAGGATTTATTCAATTTTTTTTATTTCTCATTCCCA
This sequence comes from Scytonema sp. PCC 10023, assembly GCF_963920835.1. Taxonomy (NCBI): domain Bacteria; kingdom Bacillati; phylum Cyanobacteriota; class Cyanophyceae; order Nostocales; family Scytonemataceae; genus Scytonema; species Scytonema sp. PCC 10023. The sequence goes on along the minus strand of NZ_CAWUDP010000013.1, from coordinate 70,224 downwards.
CAGTATGTCGCACGTAGCTGAGCATTGTGGATGGCGAGCTACCAACATTGGCTATCTAGGCGTATTACCGCATTGCCATATACATTATGGCATACTTGACACGATTCCTCAATAAAGCCGTCCTAGAAGGACGGGGCTTTAAACCCAATTTTTTGGTAAACTAAGCCAATTGTCGCTCTAGTTGAGCATCATGAGGGCAAGCAGAGTGAATGGAACGAGGCGGAGTAGATGGACTAAAGTAGCGAACAAGAACGTTGCAAAGCTTTGTAAAGTAACTGTTGATATTCTTTATCTCTCACCCCATAAGCACCAAACCTTTCCAAATGGGGATTCATCATTTGGGCATCAAACATCACAAATTCCCTTTGGCGCAACCTTTCCACCAACTTCACCATCGCCACCTTTGAACCCTCGGGGATGCGGTAAAACATCGACTCGCCAATAAAAGCGCCCCCAATCACAATTCCTAAAATTCCCCCAGCAAGTTCATCCCCTTGCCAAGTTTCAAAACTATACGCCCAACCCGCTTGGTAAAGTTCCCAGTAAATCTCTTTTAATTCTGGTGAAATCCAGGTGAGTTCTCGGTTAGCACACCCAGCCACAACAGCTTTGAAATCGCGGTTAATCGCAACGGTAAAACGCTCTTGATTGAGAACACGCTGCAAGGACTTAGGGTAACGAAATCGTTCATCTAAAGGAATGAGAGTGCGATCGCGGCTTTTATACCACCCCAAGACATCATTCTCATCAGCCATGAGAAAATAGCCTTGAGCATAGCTTTGAATAATAGTGGCGATATCATATTGCATAAAAATAAGCAAAAAACATATTTTGTAGTAAGCAGTGCGATCGCCTACTACGAAAGTATTTTTTGGCAACCTGAGTCTTTAATATAAAAATAAAAGAAAATGACAGAACCAATTCCACCGATCACCTTACCACCACCTCAAAATCCTATGCTTGAGGGAGAATGGTTGCGCCAGCGCTTGCATCAGTGGCTTGATGAAGAATTTATCCCAGAAGCGATCAATCAGACAATTGCCGAAAGAGCAGCACAAATTTTTGTGCGTCAACGGATGGAAGGAGAAAACGACTTAGGTTCTCTGGTGATTGCTATTGTCACAGAGATGCAGTCGTTTGATTTTTCCAAAAGTTTCTATGGAGAGTTTGCTATAGCCAACGCTGTCAGCGATTTACTCCTAGATAGTCTGGGAATTGATAGATGTTGCGGACAATAATTTTTGTCCTTAATTTTTGTCCTTCGTCATTAGTCCTTTGCCCTTTGTCATGTGCTAACGACTAATGACTAATGACTCATGACTAATGACTAATGACTACCAACTAGATTTAACCACTCCGGGTAAAATACCTTCGTGTGCCCATTCCCGTAGGACGTTCCGAGATAGTCCAAAGTCGCGGTAGACTCCTCTGGGACGACCAGTTACCCAGCAGCGGTTACGACGACGACTGGGAGCGCTATTGCGGGGTAGCTGTTGAATTTCGCGGTGAATTTCCAGCTTATCAAGAGGAGATTCTGCTTGTTTGAATTCTTCCAACAAGGCTTCGCGCTTTTCAGCGTACTTAGCCACTAGTTTAGCGCGTTTTTTCTCGCGCTCAATCATGCTCTTTTTTGCCATAATGCTCAGTAATTAGATGTCAAGACAGTATTCTCCATTTTATATAATTGCACATCTTTTGACATGAATTAAGTTCATAATTAGGGCTTAATCGCTCAAGCAGTGACACTCCTACACCTCTCTTCTTTGTAGGTGTAGGCTTCTGGCGGATTGCTCCTTCCAGAAATTCGTTCGTGGTACTCATAGTCTTTCCCACTACCGCAGTTTATAGTCAGGAAAAATGCCCCTCCCGACTTGAATGATTGAAAAAACCATTCCCCTACGTTCCTTGAAGATTTTACATACCGGAGGCTGTAGTCGGCTGGTTCATTGCAGCAATTTAAGACCGCACTTCTCGGTAAAACCCCCTATCTTCAGTTGTCTAGGTACAGATGGTTGACCAGTGTTTTAGACGAGCGTCAACACTTCTCTATGTTAACATAATGGGTAGATATTGCCTACCCATTATGAAAGAATCACGATTGAATTTAAGAATATCAACAAAGTAGGTTAAACAAGTTGCGGCTATATGCAGCAAGTAAAGATAAGACAGTCACTCAAATTGTCGAAGACGCTTGTTGACTCTTTGCCCAACACTTTAGTTGGCACTTCTTCGCACTGTCCCCACTCCCGAATCAGCCGACAGCTGATATTGGCAAGCAGCGCGGTGGACGGGTTCCCCGGCATAAAGCGACTGCTTGCCCGAAGGGTCGCGGGACGTACCTTGAGTGCCCCCTCTTTCCTTCCACGCCTCCCAGAGGGTAGGACGTGGGGCTTCTGTCGGAGCTAGCTAACTACAAACCTGGAATTTTTCCTTATTCAGACCACTAAGGGCTTTCCTCAACTTTTGCCTTCACAGTCACCTGTGGCACGTTAAAAGCAGAAGGACAAAGTTCAGCCAGTTGACAAGCTTCACAAGCGGGCGATCGCGCTTTACAAATCGCCCGACCGTGATAAATCAGCCGAATTGACCAATTTTCCCAGTCTGGCTGAGGTAATAGGAGCATCAAATCTCGCTCAATGCGGATGGGGTCTGTGTGTTCAGTTAAGCCCAAGCGCTGGCTCAGACGCTTCACATGAGTATCAACGGTCACCCCAGCATTGATCCCATAAGCATGAGCGAGGACGACATTTGCCGTTTTGCGCGCCACACCAGGAAGCTGCAGCAGCTGTTCCATCCGCTTTGGCACATGACCGCCAAACTCATTGACAATCATCCGACAGGCTGCTTGAATATTCTTCGCCTTATTGCGATAAAACCCGGTGGAACGGACCAAGTTTTCTAAAGAAGCCAAATCAGCATTTGCCAGACTCGCTGCATCCGGAAACTTATTAAACAAGGCTGGTGTCACTTGATTCACTCGTTCGTCCGTACATTGAGCGGAGAGAATCGTAGCCACCAGCAACTGCACTGGGGTTGAGTAGTTTAAAGAGCAAGTTGCATCTGGATAAAGGCGCTTTAAGCGAACTAAGATTTCTAGCGCCCGTTGCTTTACAGATGACCGTTTGCGGGTACTAATCACTGGAATAATTTTTGCACCCACTCCAATTGGGTAGTTTCTTTGAGTATGAGAAAAATCCCTAGCCCTAAAAGTATCACCAAACCAGTTTGCATGACACCTTCTTGAACGCGATTAGGCAAGGGTTTACCGCGTAAACCTTCAATTAGTAGAAAAGCAAGTTGTCCTCCATCTAAAGCTGGTAAAGGCAAAATATTGATCACAGCCAAGTTAATGCTGATCAAAGCGGCAAAGAAGAACAAACTCGCTGTATCATTCTGGGCAATGTTGGCACCTATTTCCACAATTCTCACTGGACCAGCAACTTGGTTAGCTGTTTCGCCGAAGTTCGTGATTAATTGCCCAAAACCTTGGAATGTCATTGTGACAATCCGCTGGAATTCCTTAGCGCCAATCTTGAAAGCTTCCACGGGGTTGCTCACGCGACGACGCTCAAGTTTGACGTTGGGAGCAAGTCCAATGCCGATACTACCCTCACCGTTTGCGTTCGCTTGAGGAACTACGGTCAAAGACAGCTTTTGGTCATTACGCGCAATTTCTAGTTGAATTGGCTTATCTGGATTAGTTTTAATTATTTCCCTTAAAGCCTCTAACTCTTGCTGCGATGCCCCAAATTGTCTTTGATTAGCTGCTAGGATGACATCTCCTTTCTGAATTCCTGCTTTGGCTGCGACAGAACTTACATTTGGTGCTAGCTGTTGGATCAAAACTCCTGGTTGGGGTTGGCTTGGTTGTGGTATACCAACAAAACTCACTTGCGTGACTAAAAGGAAGTAGGCAAATATTAAATTCGCTATCACTCCCGCACTAATGACAATGGCCCGATCTAAAATGGGGCGGTTACGCAAAAGATTCGGGTCATTGGCTGGAATATTGCTATCTGGGTCATCGTCAGGAAAACCGACAAAACCACCCAAAGGAAAAGCTCGGATAGCGTATTCAGTTTGCGCTCCTTGATATTTCCAGATAACCGGACCAAAGCCCAGAGAAAAACGATTGACGTAAATCCCCTGGGACCTTGCTGCAATAAAATGTCCAAACTCGTGTACCAGGATCAGAACAGCTAAGACTGCGATCGCTGCTAAAGGCGCAAAAACTGACATAGAATGAGTGAACTTATTCAGCTATACTTCTTCATTTTAAAATCTGTCCCAGTCTACCACTGGTCTGGTGTGCTGATATTCTAGCTTTTTCGGTAATTCTTAAGGGGGAATTGTAAATTGTTAGTCGTTAGTGGTTCTTTGTCACAACTAACAAATACATTTCGGTTAGTGATGTTTCCGTTGTATGAGATCCCCCAACCCCCTTAAAAAGGGGGCAGATAGTTCCCCTCTTTTTAAGGGGGGGCGCTTGGGTCCCCTCTGGGGTTGGGGGGCAAAGGGGGGATCAACTCTTATCCCAAAAGTATTGCACAACTAACAACGCTCCAACTCATAACCCTACATCACAGCACTTCACGTCCTATGTAAGGTTGCAGCGCTTCTGGTATGCGTACGGTTCCATCCTCTTGTTGATAGTTTTCCAAAATCGCTGCCATTGTACGTCCCGCAGCTAACCCAGAACCATTAAGGGTATGCACAAACTGGGTTCCCTTCTTACCGCTTTCTTTAAAGCGAATTTGACCCCGGCGCGCTTGGTAATCCATAAAATTGGAACAGCTGGAAATTTCCCGGTATTTGCCAGAAGACGGAAGCCAAACTTCTAAGTCATAGGTTTTGGCAGAATGAAATCCTATATCCCCAGTACATAAGGCTACGACTCGGTAAGGCAGCTGCAACGCCTGTAAAATTGCTTCTGCATTGCTTACCAATTTTTCCAGTTCCTCACTAGAAGTGCTGGGATGGACAAATTTCACTAGTTCAACTTTGTTGAATTGATGCAGTCGAATCAGTCCGCGCATATCGCGTCCATAACTCCCAGCTTCCCGACGAAAACAGGGAGTATAAGCACAATGGTAGATCGGCAACTCTTCGGAATTGAGAGTTTCACCACGGTAGAGGTTGGTTACGGGAACTTCCGCCGTAGGTGCAAGCCACAAATCATCCGCCGCGCATTTAAAACTTTCTTCAGCAAACTTGGGCAGTTGACCCGTGGCTGTCATAGACTCGGTATTAATCAAAAATGGGGGAATGACTTCCACATACCCTGCTTCTATCTGGCGATCGAGCATAAATTGGATTAATGCTCTCTCTAGCTTTGCACCAGCGCCTATAAGGGTCACAAAGCGACTTTGTGCGACTTTCACAGCTCGCTCAACGTTGAGAATACCCAACTTTTCGCCAATTTCCCAGTGAGGAATAATGTTTGGGTTTTGAGGAATGTACTCATCGCCCCAACGGCGGACTTCTACGTTATCTTCCTCACTCTTACCAATAGGTGTGGAGTCACTTGGCAAGTTGGGAAGTGTCAGTAAAAGTTCTTCGATTTTGGCTGAAAGTTCTTTCTCCTGGGGTTCCAGTTTCCCAATTTCTGCTTTCACAGAACTGCCTTCATCCCGCAAAGCTTGAATTTCTGGTTCTTTGGGGTTGGAACCAGCTTTTATCTTTTCAGGAATTAATTTAGCAATTTCGTTACTACGTGCTTGGAGTTGATTTCGCTTCGCTTCCAATTCGCGTTGCTGTTTATCTAACTCTAAAAGCGGCTGAATGTCGTAGTTTCCGCCACGAGTATTCAAGCGTTCCTGAACCAATTGTGGATTTTCTCGTATTAGCTTAATATCCAGCACAGATTTATCCTAGTCCCTAGCCTGCGGATTTTCTTTACAGTTAACACCTCAAAATATAGTACTTCCGGCTAGTGACAAGTGCAAAAGTCAATGAAGAGGCAAAGGAGTGTTTAGGGGCAAGCATTCGAGATATCTTAAGATAAAATTGATTTTGTCAATAAGAAAATATGCTGAGATAATAAAAATAAATTATAAAAAATTATACTGACTTTTCAGTATAAAAGTGAATGATGATTACAAAGATTATGCGATCGCCTAAAGCGCACTGAATTCTGGGCGATCGCGCTGTGTGCAAAGTACAACGCAATTGCTCACCCAAAAACGATGTTTTCTACTACAGGTGACATATTTTTCAGCCATAAGGGATATTGACAAATGCACTAAAAGCATAATAGGTCACTAATAACCTGCCTAGCGTTCTTACCTTCTGCCATCTACCATTTGCCATCTGACGAATTCTACTAGTTTTTTATTAAGGCAGTCCGCAGCGAACAAGAAATTATCAATTAAGAATTACGCTAAGACTGGGGTTTGGAAATGCGTTGGAGTAGCCAAATGGACGCAACAAGCCCCGCAAAATGTGCTGAAACCGTATTAGTGTTTGCCTGCACGACGAAAATATCCAACGATTGGATAATCCGGCTAGGGTCGATTTGGGTGTAAACTCCAGTACCCACTTGCGGTAAAGTCAATGACTTTGTGAGCAGGATGCCAACAGTCGCTTGCGCCCCTAACAAAGTCAACAGCATTCCCACTAAATGCACCATAACCGCAAAGCGTACGACTTGAACAGTTTCGACTTTGCGCGGGCGGTTGTTAGGATTGGACGATTCTAATCGATTACCAAGCTGGGTGTAACGGAAAGCTAAATAAATACCTACTCCCAAGGCAATGAGCCCAGCAACTGCAAAAAAGGCACCGAACCCAGTTCCTGGATTATTACTAGTGTTGCCAGATCTCTGACTAAAGACGGCAAACAGCAAAATCCCCCCAGAAACAACACCTAGCACTAACTGAATCCAAAAGCTAATCCAACCTGTGAGGCGAAATGCTTGGGCGATGGCTCGGAGTGAAGAGGATTCTGACATACTGATCACCAATGTGCTGGGGTTTGATAAATTTACTATCACACTTAGTAAACAGGACTGGAGTATTTCTAGTAGATAAATTCCGTAATGAATACTTTTTTGGGTGTGTTCGCTATCCGTAAAGCTTGAAATGAAACATGATATTTTGTCTAATCTTTAAGCAAAGACCCTAGGATATTTACTGTCCAGCAAAGTTTTGATTAAGTTCTACATAAATACAGCATTTTACCTTTAAAATTGCTTAGACGGCATTTTATGCTTAAGCAGTTCTTACGCCCTTGGCATAACTTGACACTAAAGACTGTGGCATAGCCGTTGTCAAATCGCTCCTCAATATGATCTCAGAAGCTTGGGTAGGGGTGCAAATTTTTGTATCCCTAAGGTTGGTGCATCAGTTCCACGATTAGTCAGCGTGGAATTTGTCTCATGTCATTTTTACCCTTTGGTGATCCAGCCTAAGGAACGCTAAATACTAATCTTAAATGAGTAGTATTTTATACGATTTCCGTGGATTGTATGCTCAACCCTTAGGCATTTTTTAGCCATTCACTAACCATGAAACTTGAGGATATATATCACTTTTTTGAAAATCCTCCGCCAACTTACCTTTGTCAGGAACTCGCTGTTTGTTATATCTTGTATGTTTTGGTACAAGGCGAATCCTATGGAACGGAGTTGATCCAACGCTTGGAAACTGAACATCCAACCTACCGGCTTTCGGATACCGTACTTTACAGTGCGATTAAATTTCTCGAAGACCAGAAGGCAATCACTGGGTATTGGAAGAAACTGGAAGGACGCGGACGTCCCAGGCGCATGTACCAAGTGTCTCCAGAATGGCAATTTCAAGCAGAGGATTTAGCTCGTTTATGGCAACAGTACATAAGCGGGAGAAAAAATTAGCGCTCTTATTAAATAATGAATAAGTCACCTCCTGTAAAATACTCATAATTTAGTTTATGGATACTGCTACTCTACCATCGACGTTGCTGCTCACTTTTTTATTATCGGTCGGGCTATTTTTCTTTATTCGTGCCTCTACCAAAGACCGTACACAAACAGAAAAGCTGGTTTGCGAGCAAGACGAAGCTACTTTAATGCCTCAATTAAGGGAGTATTTTCAAACACGGTCTTACCGAGTAGCAGCGGTAGACCCGAAACAAAACCAAGTGACTTTTGAAGGCTTTGTTCAACCTAGCTGGTTTTTAGCTGTGTTTTTAACAGTTTTAGCAGCTGCGGGTCTTCTTTGTTTATCACTAGTTTTGTCACTACTTTTTCCCAAACTTAGTACAATTTTTCTTGCGCTGGTGCTGCTGTCGCCTTTAAGTGGTGTTTTTTATTGGAAAAAAGCTGGAAAACTAGAGAAAGTGTCGCTGAAGGTGGAAGCAACCGAAGGCGACCAACATCCAAGTAAAATCATTGTAACTGCCCATCGAGACGAACTTATTGAGTTACGCAGAGCTTTGGGATTAAAAATTTCTGAATAGCTGTTATTCTTTGATTCAGACTGGCAATTTCAGTTTGTTGCCTGCACCTTGTCTTGCATTATCATACTGTGATAATCAGGATGTGGTGTCATGCTGAGTCTTGTGCAACCTATCGCTTGAGGACAGGTTTGTGAAGCGTAGACTCCAAACTGGGCTTCAAAAAAAAGTAGGGTAAGTCGCATCAAGAAAGTTCTAAGCGGTGAAGCGCACGCTAGAGATGAGCCTAGCTCCGACCTAGGAGACACGCAATGCTTGTGATTGACAATTGATTAACCGAACATGATATAAGCCGCAAAGACACACTATAAGCCACTTTTGACTTAAAAAAATGGAATAGAGAGAGGAGGTAAAACGACTCCTGCTGTATTGCTCTTCTCCACAAGTTGTAGAAAAAAGCTATATCGCTTGAAAGAGCGTGCCGAAGCTTTGCTCAAAACAGGATCGCTCTATCCCCACTCCCTTATACGTTCTGACACTTATATCCAACTTATACAAACACAAGGTTTGATTGAAGTTGATAGCCTCAACCAAAATCGCTAAGCTAACACTGGCAAGTGAACTGCATCGTTAAAAAAAAATGAAACTTTCAAAAAACCTAGCAATTTTGTCAGTTAATGGTTGTCATCAGGCAAACTCAAACTTTATGATAACCATTGTTAGTTTATCGACTAGCAACAGCTAGTGGCTCCTGAGCTGGAGAACCTTCAAGGATTCTCAGGCTAGGGAATAAGAAGTGGTTCTCTTCAACATATTGAGCACCAAACAGCCCCTTTTCAGCCCAAAAATAACGGTCTGTTGTGTGTTCATTTCGCTTTACAAGTAGCAACGCGGGTGGCAAAATTCCTTCAGCTTGAATGAATTTTCTAGCTGCTGTCACAGGCTTATCTTCGCCGCTTTCGATGCTAAATTGAGGCACGTGTTCTAAAATTCGCCGCCCTTCTTGGCGACGACGGCTCTTCCTCTTGCGTCTCCTTGCCAACGTTCTGTCCTCCTCTTACAAGCAATAGATTGTAGTGATAGCTACAAAATCCGTCGTAATTATAAAAGTTCTAGTTCAAAAATACAAGAGTTGTTAACCTTTTGATACAAGAAAGATAATTTGTTTTTTAAAAGAAAAATTAAAAGTAGTGAACAATATAATTCCTTGGAACGAACCGTTAGTTGCTTTCTTCAGTTAAGCTTTGTTAAATAGAACAAGCCAACTGCTGTTTGTTTTCGTCCCTATAGTCATGTCATCTTAAAAAAGGGCTCTTGAAATGTTAATGTCTGCCAGTTCTGAGTTTGTTGCTCTATGCCGAGAGCAATTGGCACTGTTAGCCCAAGGGCTGGAAGCATCTTTGAGCGTTGTCTATTTGACGCAAGAATTGATAGAAGCTTCGACAAATGAAGCAAAACTCATTCCTGTGGTGGTTTACCCAGAAACGGCAGTAGAACAGCAAAGAGCTAATGCTTTAGTATTGCCGAGCTCAATACCTATTTCCAAAAAGAATTGGGATTCGTACACAAGAGAGGACGCTACCTTGGATAGAACAGGCCGTTCTCGTATGGGCGATGTGTTCAACCCCAAAAACAACCGTTCTAACCGGAGATTATTGAAAGCAGCAGAGGAATTTCCAGCCCGATCACGAGAAACTGGGACAGGAGATGCAGCATCAGCCCATTCAACAGAGGACTATCTACTAAGAGGTGACCAAATTGTTTTACCTCTTGTCCATGAGGATGTGATGATAGGGTTGCTCGTCACAGTCAGGGAAGACCGAGCATGGAATGAACAAGAAAGAAGTGAAATAAAACGGATTGCTCAAACGCTATTGCTTGCTTGTGTTTTGGATCAGCGTCGAGCATGGCTGCACCAGCAGTTGCAGCAACAACAAATTCTCCAAGAAAAGCAACAGGATTTACTGGATAATTTATTGCACCAGCTTCGTAACCCATTAACCGCATTGCAAACTTTTGGTAAACTATTGCTGAAGCGAATGCGACTAGGAGATGCTAACCGAGAGGTAGCAACTAGTATTGTGCGGGAAAGCGATCGCCTCAAAGAATTGTTGCAACAGTTTGATGAAGTTATTGACCTGACAGCAGAAGATTTAGGACCACTGGCGTTACCTCAAAAAGAAGTCCTTGTAGAAGCAAACGTGCAGAAAGACGCGAAAGCACCGCTTTTGTTGCCTGGTACAGGAGAAAAAGAAGTTAACTGTTCTGTACTCGATATATTAGAACCATTGTTAGTGTCAGCCAGAGCGATCGCTCAAGAGCGAAATTTGCAACTGATATCTGAAATTCCTCCTAACTTACCTCTGGTACGCGCTAACCTCAAAGCATTACGAGAGGTATTAAGTAACATTATTGACAATGCTTTGAAATACACGCCCACTGGTGGCAAGATTTTCATCCAGGCGGGGCAACAAAAAGCTCATTTTCAGGGAATTACCATCAGTGACACAGGTCCTGGCATTCCAGCACAAGATTTAGAGCATCTTGGAGAGCGACATTACCGAGGTGTGCAAGCTCAAACGGAAATTCCAGGGACGGGGTTAGGATTATCAATTGCCAAACAGCTCATAGAGCAAATGCAGGGCGAAATAGAAGTTTTCAGCCCTGCTGTGACCTCGCTTATTACATCACCCGATGCACCAGGAACGACCTTTATTATTTGGTTACCCAAAGTGAAGACAGAAGAATCAACAGTGAAGAATCAAGAGTGAAGAATCAAGAATATCTTTTATTTCAACGAAACCTCAAAGTTCTGACCGATGGTCATTTGCAAGTCGGTGTTTGGATCAATGGCGATTAAATCCACACTCTTCTTACCAAAGAACAGACTAATCAATCCACCAATAGCAGCGCCGCCCAGAACTTCTTCTGCAGCAATAGCGCGATCGCCAGTTACAACAGATACCGCTGCTGCTGCACCTGCACCAAGTGCGGTATTCCTGAGAATTGTTTTTGTATTGATGCCCTTTTTGACAGTTTCGGTCTTGGTAATTACTTCCGAAGTCGCATTGATTGGATACTCCTGACCATTAGTTAAGATGAGTTTTTGGGCGATGAATTGAGAACCGCCCTTGTCTTTGACGGGACGCAGTTCACCAACTACCCGACTGCCAGTCGGAATGACTACAGTTCCTTTATCAGTAATCACGTTTTGTGACACGGTGAGGGTTAGAGGTGCTGTTTCATCCTTAGTCACGAGAATTTTTTCTGCTTTTTCATACTTTATAGGAATCACAGTACCTTCAGGAATTGTCACCGCTACTGGTTTTGATGGAGTCGGTTCACCAAGAGCTACAACGTAGGGCGAGTTAATTGCTGCGACTTTACCAGAGCTAACCAGTGCTTGGTAGACAAAAGCTGCTACTTGTGCGCGAGTTGCAGTTGCTTGCGGATTTAGGAATTTAACATTAGGATAATTCACGACAATTTGTTTCTCTGTAGCCGCAGCAATTGGACTACGGGCATAGCTAGAGATGTTATTAGAGTCGTTGTAATATTGCAGGTTGCTTTCGGCGTCACCGCTAACGTTGTAATCTAAACCGTTAGCCAGGGAAACTAAAACCTGTTCGCGGGGAATATTTTGGTTAGGCTCGAAACGATTGCCAGGATATCCAGACAAGAAACCGGTGGTATATGCATCCTGAATCGCACTCGATGCCCACAAGCTGCTTGGTACATCGTAAAATCTGACTGCCTGCCGTTCTGGCGCTTTTTGGAAAGCTTTGCCAATCATGGCAGCAAATTGAGCGCGTGTGACTGGCTGTTCTGGGCGGAAGCTACCATCTGGAAATCCAGCGATAATTCCCCGTTGTGCCAGTTGTTGAATAAACTCTGCTGCCCAATAGTTGGATTGAAGGTCTGTAAAAGTTGTTTGGGCGAAAGAAGCTGTAGGTGTCACTAGAGGTGCGATAGTACCTGCTGTTATGCCCAAAGCCATGAATGCAGCACATCCAGATTGCCAACGAAAGTGACCAAACATTATATCCTCACTCCCCAAAAAAATCTGCTCTTTTCTGATTGTTAATTCGACTATATTTGAATTAGGAAGTTCCTAAATCGTTATGGCTTTGGTTAATAGTTTCATTTGGCTATAAGAGTCATTGAAAGGATAAAATCTCAAGTCTGAAATGAAGGAAAAATTTAAGAAGAATGCAGAACACAGAACACAGAACTCAGAATATCCCCACAAGGGGAATCCGGGGGATTTAAGAATGGAAAAACTTTCTTTTTTTTCCACGAATAAATTCGGGGGCTTCAGACCAATACTCAGAAACCAGAACTCTTGATTCATAACGAGAAAACGCGTTCAATATTCTGACGAATGATTAGTAGCGGATGATTCTTTCTTGGTGAAAATAAAGTAAAAAAAAAGTAAAACTACTTTATTTCTATCTTTCTCCTTTCTTTCATCCTTGAGACTTTCTTCAGTCAAGATTTTCCTATGTGTTTTGCCAATTTAAAAACCAGGGCTATTTCATTCTATGCACGACTCGCCCAGAAATAAACTTCCGGGCTAATAGCCGAAGTCCGTTAAAACGAAACGGCACTTTGTACACTCGGGGGAACCCCCAAGGGCGCAGTACCTCCTAAAACTCAGAATTTGAGTCTGTTAAAACCGACTTAAGCTATTAGCTGTGGAACTTAAGTTCCACAGCGAGTAGAGGAAGAATGAAATAACCCTGGTTAAAAACTATTTCCATCCAGCTTATTAAGTAAGACGTGGCATCGACAGAATAGTTGCAAAAAAATTAAAAATTTTTATGTGATGCTACCTAGAACACCGATTCACTAATCCCAAAAACCCGGTTTCTGTTCCTGAAAAGATTAATTTTTCGTTGGCTGTAGAGACGCGCTGTTTGAAGCGTCTCTACAAAAAAACGGGTTTTTTAGCTCCAAGTCTGAATACTGAATTGGTGTCCTAGAACGATAAAAAACCTCATCCTTCCAAACTCCCTTTCACTAAGCTCAAAACACGGAAGTATTTCCTTTGCGAGAGAGCAAATTGCGAGGGGTTAGGAGTGGGGTCAAGTCTTGTGTTACCATCTCTAGCTCAACACAACAGTACAATTTATTGGCAACAGACAGCTGTAGAGCAACCCCTCCTCTGTCTCCTTGTACAAACAGAGGAGGGGTTGCTCTTCTGGCAACCCCTTGGTAGTATACGGGCGATACTCCTTCGGAGTCGCTTCGCGATCGCACTCTTGGCGCAAAGTGTCTTGGAGGCAAAGGAAGGGCGATTCGGCAAAGCCCAGTGCCGGAGGCGATCGCACTGCCAATTAATTAGGCGCACAATCTAAATTAAGATTAGCCTAGTAATAGCCACGAGATACTAACAAATTAGAGCGCAGTACGAGATTCAAATCTCCTCTTTGGGGTTCAACAACCAGAACGTCAGCTTTGTTGCGCCGTAATAAAACGCTTGCAGCAGCACCAGCACCAGCACCGAGTATCGGCTCTAAAGCTTCAATTCTGCGGTTACCTGTCAGCAGTGAAATGACACTAGCAGCACCTGCACCAATAGCAGCATCTTGCAGAATGGTACCAGTTTTAGCTCCTTTGCTGATTGTTTCCTTTCTGGTAATGATTTGAGAAGTTGCATTAATAGACTGCCGATTACCATTAGGAAGCAGTAACTCTTGCGCTACAAAATAAGTCCCTTTGACACCATTTCTGGTTATTGGTTGCAATTGTCCATCAATTTCGGTTCCTTCTGGAATCAATACATTTCCTGCCCTATCTACAATGTTTCTTGCCACCTTCAGCTTTATGGGTGCAGTTTCATCAGGAGTGACAACAATTTTATCTTTGTCATAGGTGACTGGAAGTGTAACTCCAGCAGGAATTGAAACTGTTCCTGATTGGGTTTGGGTTTGACCGCGAAAGATTGATTGTGCAGAAGCGGGAGCAGAGACAAACATGGGTGCAATGGCTCCTGTTGTCATTGCCATTGCCATAAGTGCAGCGGTTCCAGTTTTCCAACGATTCAAGTGAGTCATAGCAGAGCCTTTTTGTTTCTTTCTTAATGTGTTTGACGTGCTGTTACTGAGATTGTTTCTGGCTTTTTTTAAACCTGTCGTTAGGCGTATTCCGAGGCTTAAATCGATTTTATGACGGTAAGAATGTGCAATTGTTCCTCTCTATTCTTATACCGCTTCTTGGCGCTAGAGAATAGTAACGAAGGATGTATATGACGGAAAGCTTGTGAAATAGTTCCTAAAGATTTTTACATTATTTACATTATCTGTATCTGGCGATGTATGCCCAGTAATAGGGGAGTCAGGCAAATTGCAATCTCTTACTTTCTATTGTAATGTTAATTTCTTGTGATGGGAGAGTATCATACTGATACACCTCTTGTTTATACAAAGATAAGCAATAAGCTTATTGCTTTGCTGTAAAATTGCTACAGTAATTATTTAACAGTTATCACGGATGAAATCGCCCTCAGACTATAAGTCTGGGGCTATACAAGCGAAGCTCCGTTCGCGTAGCGTGCGCTTTGCGCTCAGTTCCCTACGGCGGGAAACCCCAACGGGAGAGCCAGTTGCCTGCTGTCGGGAAACCCTCCTGCAGCACTGGTCTCACCGCCTGCAGGACTTCTCTCTGCCTACGCAGGCTAATGTATTTAGTGCGCGTAGGCGGGCTTTGTTTGTATAGCGCGATTTCTAATCGCCAGGTATTTTTGTTGTGGAATGCACCAGACAAATCATCTGTCCCATATGCCAGAAAATCTGTTGCTAACGCTTGTTAATCTCTGCAATTGGTAATAACAATTCATCCTCTATTTTCTGTCGCACCTCACGGCTGACATAACAGTCGCTATTTAGGCAATCTACCAGCAATTTAATGGCATCGTAATACTGCTTGAGCAATTCCTTTTGCTGACCGCTGAACTGCCAATCATAACCAATATTGCGATACTTAATCATCACTATTCTTAATTGCTCAATCCAAGCCTGACCGTTAGCTTGCCACCATTGCTGAATTTTTTTCGAGTCTTTTGAGTTTGGTAGTTTCTCTTTAAGCTGTTGCAGCGCTTGCTTTAGGTTTATGTCTAGTGCATAGTCTAAGGCGCGGTCGAGGGCAAGGGAGAGGGCGCATTTGAGGTCGAACTCGCGGGCATGGGAGAGGGCGAGGGAGAGGGCACGGTCAAGGTCGAGGTCGCAGTCGTCGTCGCGGGTGAGGTCGCGGGCGCGGACAAGCTCGCGGGCAAGCTCGCGGGCGAAGTTGAGGTGGCGGTCGAGCTCGAGGTCGCTCTCAAAGTAAAAAGCCTGAACAGCCCCTGGCTTGTAAGGAACGTCCACTGAACTAGACTTTTGGCTCACCCACATAAAAAACTGCTGCAACTTCTTATCAGCAGTGACAAGTCCATCTACCTTTTCTTTCATCAACAGCAATAAACGGTCTGCACTAGGCGACATCCCCAGCGCTAGGAATAAAACTTCCCGCCAGCGTTTTTCCATCATGTGGGTAACAAGGTTTTGCAATGCCTCCTCTGATGACTGTTTGCAAACAACCAATTCTCTTGCGGTGAAATACTCATGGAAAGTCAAATGGGAGAACGAGTAAATACCCTTCGCCCGTTCCACCAATATCCCGTGTTGTGCTTCAATTGACTTTAAAATTCTTTCACTATCCAGTTGCAATGCTTCCGGATCTGTATTTGCATCTGGTAAATTGCGAATGTATTCTGTGATGTAATATTCTGCAACTTTCTGTTTGAAAAAATAGTTACCTCCCTCAAAGGTAATCAAGGCAATTTTGCTGAGTAAATCTTCTTTGCGCTGGTTCAACAACTTTTTGTACAGCTGATCACGATAAATCCCCCGCTTGGCATCCCATTTTTTCAGCAATGCATCCAGTCCTTCTTTATATAGCTCAGAACGATTAGCTGGAAAATCCCCCGACTCTTCAAATACCAGACATAGCAGCGTCAGTAGCAGTGGACTTTGAGCAAGTTCTTCGATTCGGTTATTTTCTTTGAGCAGTTTGATAAATATCTCTGGTTTTACAGCTTTATCCTTAAACCAGTTGCTTGCAAAGGTAGCTATTTGTTCATCATCAAAATCTGCAATTTCCACCTCTGTGAATTTCTCAAAGGTATATTCCCGCGCTGCAATGCGGCAGGTCATAACAAAGTGATTGTCTCTATATTGGTCAGAAAAATCACGAATTTCTTTTAAAACCTGGCTGCTGTCTTCTTCTCTAATTTCGTCCAAGCCATCAAGGATAATTAGTATTCTACCCTGACTTAATAATTTTTCAATTAATAAAGTATTTCTGGGGTGAGCATCCTGCCCGCCCTTTACCAAAGGCAGGCGAGACGCCTGCCCCACAAGAAGAGTAATATATTCCAGTAATCCTGGTTTATTTGCAGCTTCAGCAAAGTCTTTGAGGGTGATAAAAATCGGCACAAGATGAGAATGAAACTCACCTCCAATGCACTGAATCGCTAGATATTTCAAAAACGTGGTTTTACCTGCCCCTAGTTTCCCCAAAATCATCAGCTTGGAATGTTTATTTACCGCCTCCAGTCCTGGCACTGTTTCTTGAGTAATTCTACCCAGTCCCAAACGGTCAAAATCTTCGTATTCACACTCTTGCAGTAATTTATCGATTTCTAACCGCCGCCGTCCGCTGATTTTCTCTAGGATATTGACGCTGGTGTAGATATCATTCAACCCCATTGGCTGAGTCATTTCCAACACACGCATTGTATCGCAGCGTTCTTGTATAAGGGGTTTTATCTTTTCCCGTACCTCTTTTACAAGGACATCTATATCAATGTTATGATCTTGCTCTGCTTCTACCTCTGGTTCGCTGGGTGGTTCAGCAACTACCTCCTCCCACTCTAAGTCCAGCCTGTCGCAAATTTGGACAAAGAGATTGCGGTCAACAGGTTTACCTGTAAAGAACTTACCAATAGGCTGGCGCGTGATTTCTAAATCTTCAGCTAATGCCTTTTGAGTTAACGAACAGCGGATTAAAGCTCTTTCTGCGGTTTTGATACCTTTAGGAGAGCAGCAAAGCGATCGCCCTGTCATAGTCCAACCACAACACTTGTGTTGATTGTACCTACGAAAATTTTAAATCATCCCGTTCTCATGCACAACTCACCCATCACGCCAACCTGTAAGCAATCTTTTCGCAACCACACACCTGTAAAGCTAGGGATGTAGCAATTGGTGGAGTAAATAGATGTTATCCAAGAAGTTCCTTTCAAAAGATGAAGTGCTGGGTATTGTCATGCTGATTACCGTGATTGGTTCTCTGGTTCTTGCAGTTATCGACGAGAAAAGCCGTCCTCAATTCCTGGATTTAACAAAATTTGCTGTGGGTACATATGTTGGACTTTTGATACCACGCTCTAAGTTAAATGAGAGTGAACGGAATTAGGAATCACCAAAATACACCTTTGCGACTTCTAGTCGCTGCTTGTAAAACTAAACCTGCACAAACAAACGGGTTTGTTTTTTTATGATGCACACAAGCGTTCGTCTACCATCTCCAGAAAATCTTGGCAAATTTTATTTGCCACTACCCCCCTTCTTAATTAAAAGTAGGCGAGATGGAACAAGGGAACAAGGAGAATTTCCCTTGTCCTCTTTTTTCACCTTATCCCCCTTATCTGTAAAGCCGTTTAAAGAATCAAACAAACTTCTTGTTTATGGGAGGCAAAAAGGAAAGAACCGCAGGAAAGATGAATTTTTCCACGCTCGTAGTAAAAAATGTTTGCCTAATATGAAAAAAACACTCATTCTATTGTTAACATTCGTTAACTTAAGGTGTTAAATACTAGAAACATTATTTTTAGCTAGCTAAACTAACAAAAAGAGCATATGTACTGTTATTTCTAAAAAAAAGGTCTAGCGCCCAACCCTCGATGATTCCAATCCAACTTACTCTCAAAAACTTCCTCAGTTACTGCGATGCTACTTTAGATTTTCGCGGGTTACACACGGCTTGTATTTGTGGTTCCAATGGCGCTGGAAAATCTTCCCTCCTCGAAGCTATCACTTGGGCAATTTGGGGTGAGAGCAGAGCTTCTAGCGAAGATGATGTTATCCAAACAGGTGCAAAAGAAGTTAGAGTTGATTTCATCTTTGAAGCAAACCAGCAAACCTATAGAGTGATTCGCACCCGAGTGCGGGGTGGAAGTGGTGCTCTGGAATTTCAAATACAAATACCCACTGGGTTTCGCGCACTGACCGGCAAAGGGGTAAGAGCAACACAAGATTTGATTTTAGAACATATTAAACTTGATTACGAAACTTTCATTAATTCGGCTTACCTGCGTCAAGGTCGTGCCGATGAATTCATGCTCAAGCGACCTAGTGAGCGTAAGGAAATATTAGCAGAGTTATTAAAACTCAATCAGTATGATGAATTAGAAGAACGGGCAAAAGAACTCTCACGTCAGTTTAAAGCAAGAACGGAAGAACTAGAGCGCCTTTTGGATTCGCTGAAATCTCAACTGCAACAACGTGAAGCAATTGCCCAAAAACAAGGCGACTTGGAAGCCGAAATCAACCAACTGCAACAGGTACAAGCTTTTGAGAATATCCAGTTACAAAGTTTGCAAGTTGTCCAGCATCAGCGACAAAACTGGGAGCAACAACTGAACTTTGTTAGGCAGCAGTACCAGAATCTTACTCAAGACTGCGATCGCCTGCAACAAGAGCAGTCAGCAATTGACTCTCAGTTCTCTTCTTTAGATGAACTCTTAAGTCAAGCAGCTGAGATTGAAGCTGGGTACAATGAATACCAAGTTTTGCAATCTCAAGAAGAAGCGATGGGCGCTCAATTTGAAGAATACACTCGCGCCCAGCAAGCAAGGCAACAAAAGCAACAGCAGCTCACCAAACAAATTAACGAAATTGAACGGCAACTTCAACACGCAGAGGCACAACTCGCTGCTGTGCAGCAACAAGAGCAGGAACTTCAGCAAACTCTCACTAAGTCTGATGAAGTCGAAGCTGCAATAGCACAACTTGCTGCTGCACGCAACCGTGTTGCTCAACTCGATCAGTTACAACTGCAAGTCGCTCCCCTGTTGCAACAACGGGCGACATTGCAAAGCCAATTGGATCGCGCTCATGCTGGTTTAGTTGCTCGACTCGAACAACTCGAAGCAACAGCCAACCAACTGCAACGTCAGCACAGACGCCAACCGCAACTGCAACAAGCAGTGATGGAAGTGGCAATGCAGATCGACGAATTGGAGAAGAAGCGGGTTTATCTACAACGAGTACAGGAAAAAGGACAGGAAAGGCGTCACTTGATCGAACGCTTGCAGGCTCATCAACGGGACTTTGAAAAACTACTAGGAGAACTCCAGCAAAAGCTGCAAATGCTCCAGAACCCCAATGCTATCTGTCCTTTGTGCGAACGTCCTCTAGAAGAACATTACTGGAATCGTGTGGTAGACAAAACCAAAATAGAGTACAAAGATGCACAAGATGAACTGTGGATAGTCAGGGAGCGAATGGCTGTCTCAGACAGAGAAATTCAGGTACTTAGGCAGGAATATCGTGAGATATCACAGGAATTGTCTCATTATGATGCCCTACGCGAGCAAAGGGGACAATTGGCAGCACAGTTGCAGGCGACAAGTGATGTCGAACAACAGCTACAAGAAATAGTCGCTGAAAAGCACCAATTAGAACGCTGGTTGCAAATGGGTAATTATGCTCATGAAACCCAAGCCGAACTCCAGCAACTTCAACAATATTTGCAACAACTCAACTACAATGAACAAGACCACGCCCTTGCCCGTAACGAAGTAGAGCGGTGGCGGTGGGCAGAAATTAGACTCAGCCAAATTAAAGATGCGGCAAAGCGTCAAGCGCAAATAGAAGCACGAAAACCAGAAATTCAGGGACAAATTGCCCAATTACAAACCAGAATCCAGCAAGAAGCAACGCAATCTGAATGTGCCAGACAAATCGCCGCTCTTGAGCGCCACATTGCTGAAATTGGTTACGTGTCAGAAGAGCATAACAATCTTCGCATGGCTGTACGCAAAGCTCAATCTTGGCAGTTACGCTATCAACAACTTGTGGGGGCGCAGCAACAGTATCCGCAACTGAAAACAAGATTACAAGAGTTAGAGGTATCTTTGCAAGCGAGATTGACTGAGCGGCAAAGACTTGCCATCCAAATCGAAAGCATTGTCCAGCAGCTCGAAGAATCAGCAAATCCATCTGCTCAAATCCCAGCATTAGAGCAGCAATTGGCATCACGCCGACGGCAACTTGACGAACAAATTGGTCAGTTGGGACGCTTGCAGCAGCAGGCTCACCAACTAGAAACATTGCAACTTCAGTATGAACAACAGCAGCAGCAATTGCAAGAAGCAAGACGACAACATCGCATTTATCAGGAATTATCACAGGCTTTTGGTAAAAATGGTATCCAAGCATTGATGATTGAAAATGTCTTACCGCAATTGGAAATTGAGACGAATCAACTGCTTTCGCGACTGAGTGCCAATCAGCTACACGTTCAATTTGTTACACAAAGAGCTGGAAAGAGTGGTAAGGCAAGCAAGAAAAATGCCAAGTTGATAGATACCTTGGATATCTTGATTGCTGATGCTAGAGGAACGCGGGCTTATGAAACTTACTCTGGTGGAGAAGCGTTTAGAATTAACTTTGCGATCCGTTTAGCCTTGGCGAAATTATTAGCGCAGCGGGCAGGGGCGGCGTTGCAATTGTTGATTGTGGATGAAGGGTTTGGGACACAAGATGCAGAAGGATGCGATCGCCTGATTGCAGCGATTAATGCGATCGCATCTGATTTTGCCTGTATCCTAACGGTAACTCATATGCCTCACCTTAAAGAAGCTTTTCAAGCCCGGATTGAAGTGAATAAAACTCAGCAGGGTTCGCAGGTGCGATTAATGATTTAAGGGACTTCCAAATAAAAAAATATCCAACTTGTTGTTAGATTTTTGGGCGGGCAGGATGTCCACCCCATTCTCATTGGATAATGAATTTGTTGGAAATCCCTAAGCAAAAGCTATGTTTTTTTGATGATTCACTGTGTACAAAAAGCAGATGGCTTGGTTTGTATTTTTGAAGGAGCGTTTGTTATGGTGCGGCTCCTTCAAGAACCAAAGCAACTGAGCCAGCAGCTTGCACACTATCGTAACTACATTGAACTCCTCTTTTCACCAGCGTAGTAGTGCATACCCAGCTAAAGGAAAACCGCTGTAAAAAAGCCTTTCAAGCCCGGATTGAAGTGAGTAAAAGACAGAGTGATTCGCAGGTACATTTGTTAATTTAAACAACAGCCGTGTTTTTGCGGTTATTGATTCTGTCAAAATGTAATAGTTGAAAAAACGAATCGGACTACGTGCATTGTGAGGACAAGTTGCCAAGTTTGATGACGTTTTGTAAAGAATTAGCTTCTTTTGCGTAAAATCGCCACTCTCTAGCTGAGAAGTATACAGGTGTTAACTTGACGAATACTAATTGTGGTTGATTTAAGGTGCAATGACTACACAGCTTGGGAGAGTGCAATGGCTGGTTTGCGAACTACTTGTTGGGGGGCTTTCATAGGAATTGCGATCGCAGGTGTCTATACTTTATCCGCAGATTGCACTCAAGCTCAAATTACCCCTGATGCCACTTTACCGAATAATTCCATCGTCAACATAAATGGCAACATTTTCAATATCACAGGCGGAACACAAGCAGGCGGTAATTTATTCCACAGCTTCCAACAGTTTTCTGTTCCCACTGGTGGGGGAGCTTTCTTTAACAATAGTGTTGACATTCAAAACATTATCAGCCGAGTTACGGGTGGGTCAATATCTAATATTAATGGGTTGATCCGCACCCTAGGTACGGCTAACCTGTTTTTGATTAACCCGAATGGAATTGTCTTTGGAGCGAATGCCAGTTTAAATATTGGCGGCTCTTTCTTGGCAAGTACAGCTAACAGTATAAATTTTGCCGATGGTACTAAATTTAGTGCCACTCCATCACAAGACTTACCCCTGTTGACAATAACCGCACCTGTTGGACTAAACATGGGCAGCAATCCAGGACCGATTCTGGTACAAGGACCTGGGCACGACATTAATTATGAGGATATTACCAAGCTAGGACCGCGTCCCCCAATTGACACTAGCTTTGAGGGATTGCAAGTAAAAGAGGGGCAAACCTTAGCACTAGTGGGAGGTAATGTGTCTAGTGAGGGTGGCATTCTCAAGTCACCATCCGGACGTATTGAAATCGGCAGTGTTGGTAGCAATGGAGCTGTGAGCCTCGTGCCAATACAACAAGGTTGGAAGCTCAGTTATGATGCTCCCAGTTTTGGTGATATCCAGTTTTCTGGCAAAACATTTGTGAGTACCACAGGAGTAGGCGGTGGTTCGATTGCGATAACTGGTAGGAACATCAGTTTCACTGGGCAGTCAATTGTACAAGCTGATACCCTTGGCGATAGAAATGGGGGAGAAGTTAGCATTATCGGCGAGAACATAGGTATCAATGAGTCCAACATCACAGCGAACACCTACAGTTCGGGAAATGGTGGACAAATTAAGCTAGTTGCCAACAAGATCGCCTTTGAGAATCAGCCCAGGGAGGGTGGCACTCTGGTTAGCGTGGGCACTCAAGCATGGAGCAAGGGTGACGCTGGAAACGTCAACATCAGCGCAAATTCTTTTTTGCTTGGAAATACAAATATCGTTAGCAATACAGAGGAAAATAGCACAGGAAAAGCCGGAGACATCAACATTCAAGTCGCAGGCTCTATGGTGGTAACATCGTCTGGTATACTAAGCGATACTGTCACAGATAACGCTGGAAAAGTCAACATAAGCGCAAATTCTTTACAAACTGATACCTCAGCAGTTCTTAGCCGTACAGCAAAGCCAGGTAACGTCGGAGAAATCAACATTCGGGTTGCCGACTCTTTGGAAGTACGAGGCACAGCTATAGATACTGTTAGCTTTGGCAACGGTGACGCTGGAAACATCAATATTAGCGCAAATTCTTTTTTACTTGAAGGGTCAGGAATCAATACTTATACCGAGGAAAATAGCCAAGGGAACGCCGGAGACATCAACATTCGAGTCGGCGACTCTTTTGTAATAAAGAATACGGGCATACTCACTGATACTTTTAAGAGTAACGCTGGAAACATCAACATCAGCGCAAATTCTTTGCAGATTGAAAATACGGGGGTGTATAGCCGTACGATATATACAGGTAAATCAGGAGATATCAACATTCAGGTGGCAGGTTCTTTTGTAACCAAAAATACTGGCATATCTACTGATTCCTATGGCATGGGTGACGCTGGGAAACTCAACATAAGTGCAAATGCTTTGCAGATGGACGGTTCGCAGATCAGGAGTGCTACGGGGGAAAATGCCACAGGGAACGCTGGAGAAATTAACATTCAAGCAAACCGTATGGACTTACGGAATATTTCATCTATAAATACCGATGTCTCTGGCAAGGGGAACGCTGGAAATATCAGCATTGTGGCAGATACTATTCAGCTTGATACTCAAAGTGAGATTAATGCAAAGACCACAACGGGTCAGGGTGGAAATATTGGGCTAGAGATAGGAAACTTACTTTTGTTGCGTCGTGGAAGTTTCATCTCTACCACCGCAGGCACAGCACAACAGCCTGGAGACGGCGGCAACATTACCATCAATACTCCTAACGGTTTCATCGTTGCCGTCAGGGATGAAAATAGCGACATCTCTGCCAATGCTTACACAGGCATTGGTGGAAGAGTGGATATTAAAGCATTTGGCATCTATGGCATTCAACCCCGCCAAAGCCTACCTTCCCTGAGTGACATTACTGCCAGTTCAGAGTTTGGTGTAGACGGCACTGTAGAACTCAACACACCTGATATTGACCCAAATCGGGGATTAGTGGAACTACCTACAAATTTAGTTGATGTTTCCCAACAAATTGATACTAGCTGCAATCTTGGTAGCAGGCAAAGAGCCAGTTCATTTCTTGTCACCGGACGCGGTGGCATATCCGCCAGTCCCTTAGATATGTTGACACCAGATGCAGTGCAGGTAAATTGGGTGACTCTCAATCCTAGCAGCGATAACCGCGATCGCTCATCTGTTACCAGCAAACCAACTACTGCTACACCAGAACACATCGTAGAAGCTACTGGGTGGGTGATAAACGAAAAGGGAGAGGTAGTACTCACAGCTAATCCGCCTTTGATCACGTCTCATGGTTCATGGCAGAACCCTGTGTCTTGCGGTGCTTTTTAACACTGCTATTGCCTTAGAGATGTAGTCACAAATCCTCGTGTCGAAGCTATTGCGGCTAGCAACCTCTGGACCCTCCTGTTGGTACATAGTATTGAGGGATTTCTCAATCTCAGGATTACCGCCAGTGAACTCCTCAATTAAGTTTCTCCAGCGTCTAGCAAGCAACTGTACTGGCTCGCTTGTTGGATCAGTACCCTTTTCCATTTCCACACGAACCTGCTCGATGAGTTCTTGCCACTCAACTTGACTCTTTTGAATTCTTTCTTCACCAAGCACCTGTCTGCGTTGCTTTAACTCTTCTAATTGTTCTGGAGTGTAGTATTTTTCAAACATAGTGATAGCCTCAATAATTTCAATGAACTTGTCAACGCAGATATCCTCCGCCGCATCCAAGCTAGCGGCAATTGCCTCAAGGCGATCGCTCAGCCGTTGCTGCAACGCAATTTGCTCCCGTAGGCGCTCTAGGTGAAGTTGAATCACACGCTGCGGCGTGAAATCAGGGCTGTCCAAGCAATCCCGAATCTCCTCTAAAGAGAAACCCAATTGCCGCAGGGACTTGATTTGCTGCAAGCGGACGATATCTTCAGTGGCGTAAAGACGGTAACCTGACTCAGTATGGTGAGATGGCTTCATTAAACCGATTTCATCATAATAATGAAGTGTGCGAACGGATAGCCCCGTTTGCTTAGCCAGTTCGCCAACCTTCCACCATTTGGAACCCATCATCTGTACTCCTTTTTGTCAAAGCGCGATTGGGCAAAGCCCACTGCCGTTCGGCGCAGCCGTGCCGCACCGCGAGGGCAATCGCCATGAGTGTATGGTACAAACCTCACGTAACGTGAGGGTCAAGGGGTTATTTGGGTGAAATGAAAAAATTTTGGATGATTCTTTGACTTATGCCAAATCTGCTTTTATAGCAGTTTTCTATTGGGTGTACGATAGAATTGCATTAAATTAAGTGCAAATTCAGTGCAGAATAAACCCAATGATAAACATCAGTCGAGATATTCATTCACTCTCCAGCTTTAAACGTAATACGCTGGAATTCCTACAGCAGATGAAGCAGACGGGAAAACCTGTAGTGCTGACAGTTAATGGTAAAGCCGAACTTGTAGTCCAAGATGCTGAATCTTACCAGAAGCTACTTGATGCTTTAGAGAAGTTGGAAGCTATTGCTGGAATCAAGAAGGGATTGGAAGATGTCGAAGCAGCTAGAACCACTACCTTGAGCGAATTTGAACAAGAAATGCAACAAAAGTATGGCATTTCAAGTTAGAACGACTCGAACGGCAAATGCAGAAATTGAGGCTGCTTATTCTTGGTTGAGAGAGCGAAACCCAGTTTATGCCGATAAGTGGTTTCGGGAATTGATGGATACTATTGCAACTTTACCCAACGGGAGAGCCAGTTCCCTGCGGAGGGAAACCCTCCTATGTCCTTCGGACACGCTACGCGAACAGGACTGGACTCACAAGAAAAGCCACGACGCTGCGCTTTAGCTGCAGAAAACGATGCACTGACTGAAGAAATCCGTCAACTAATCTACGGTAAGTCAAGAAACAAGTACCGAATTTTG
The DNA here is from genome assembly GCF_963920835.1 of Scytonema sp. PCC 10023. NCBI lineage: Bacteria > Bacillati > Cyanobacteriota > Cyanophyceae > Nostocales > Scytonemataceae > Scytonema > Scytonema sp. PCC 10023. Next base: position 43,951 of record NZ_CAWUDP010000013.1, on the reverse strand, counting down.
TTTACGATTCGGGAAGATACTGTGTTTGTACTTCATGTGCGTCACAGATCGCAAGCTCCGCTGACCAGTGAAGAAATTGACGAAGAAGTCCACGCTATTTCGGAAGAACCAAAGAAATTTTATGAAAAATGTGGTTTTATCTCTTCACCTGTTGCGCCAATGACAATGTTAGTCACAGTTGCTGATGCAAAAGCAGCTTTGGATATTGTGGAGTAGTTTTTGTTGCAACCAGTTTATTACTATTTGGAACCGCAGATGGACAAGGCAATGAGAACTGCGATCGCCGGCGTTGCAGCGATTAATGCGATGGCGCTTTTCTCCCGCCTGGGGCGATGTTCCCTCTGGGAGCCGCCCTGCATGGCGATCGCGTCTGATTTCGCCTGCATCCTCACCGTAACTCATATGCCTCACCTCAAAGAAGCCTTTCAAGCCCGGATTGAAGTGAGTAAAACTCAGCAGGTGGCGCTGCGGGCGCTATGCGCCCGCAAGCTTGAGGCGATTGCAAAGGTGCCAGTGCCCCTTGGGCAATCGCGTGATTCATATTTTAGTTCAGCAACGCCAAAATGTAAATCAACTCACGTCTGCAAAAACGGTCATCGCCACATTGACATTCTCCGTTCCCAACCTTGCGGTATGGAAACGCATTCCCAAGATTGCTCTTTGGGAGTTCCTGCCTCTACGACTCTTAACTGGACTAACGAGTCCCCGTCAGACCGTCTCCGCAGGCATTTTAGTTTAACGTCCACCAACAGCCCGTAGGCAGACGGATCTAAATATTTTGTTTGTAAGCTAGCTGTTAACTAGGGTTGTCTCGTCTGTGGGATACCTGCCGCGTCACCATTACCAATACCAACACAGTTCCTTTAGTGTGGGGTGATATTTGTCTCGACGGTCAGCCACGGGTGAAACTTACCTGAATTTGTTACGCGCATTAGTCCGATATCTATCTTAGCATATATTTTTTCGTTTTCCTAAGAATTTGTCAAAAAGCTTGCTGTCCTTCTCCCTCTGTTTGCTGTGCAAAAAAATTGGTCGAAGGACGCAAACTTTTTGATCCGCCATTCACCTACACCCAAAGTCCGTTATGGGTGCAGTACTCTCAAAGGCTCTTTGATAGACAGGCTTATCGATACAAAAACTGGCGATGGTCTGCTACAACTTTTAGGCTGTGGCAGAGAAATCATAATTCGGGTTGTTGTAGCCTGGATTTGATATGGCAGATGTTACAAGGTCAGGACTGCTGAGTAAATTGCTGACATCAGTGCCTATAGCAAGGCTTGGCGTACTACTACCTAGCGATATCAGTTCGCCACTAACAGAGAAATTCCAACCTTCATTACCAACGAGTGTATTGCCATCACCACTGGCTTCAATCCGGTTTCCAAGGAGATTGCTGTTACTTACACTGGCTGTGTTGCCACTACCAAGGATGTCGTTGTTACTACCAGTCTGTGTATTGGCATTACCAAGGATGTCGTTGTTATTGCCTAAGTTCCAGTTACCGTTACCGTTGGTTGTGTTATCGCTACCAAAGCCCCAGTTGCCATTACCTTCGGTTTTGCCGCCATCACCGTAGTTCCAGTTACCGTTACCGTTGGTTGTGTTGCCACTACCAAAATTCCAGTTACCATTACCGTCGGTTGTGTTGTTACTACCGTATAACCAGTTACTGTTACCTTGACCACTGTTGTCGGTGGCATCTGCACCATCTAAGTTTTGAAGATCAGATATCCAGTTGTCGCTGTTATAAGGTACAGGTTGACCGTTGCCAGTTTCAGGTAGGTTGCTACCACTCTCGTTCGAGGGAGGAGTGCTGCCAAATGGTAAGTTGCCGGGGAGGTTGCCTCCAGCGACGGCATTGTTAGCACCAAAGACACTATCACCACCAGATGCGCTACCACTAGCAAAGGGATTGCTACCACCGGAGGCACTATCACCACCAGATGCGCTACCACCAGCAAAGGGATTGCTACCATCAGCAGCGCCACCAAAGCCACCGCTACCAGCACCGCCAGCACCGAAGCCACCACTAGCGGCACTATCTAAAGTGCTGCCATCGGTGGACTGCCATGCGCCATCAGTGAAAGAAAAATTGCCATTACCAGTTAAATTGTTGCTAGTACCTTGTGGCCCAGCAGTTTGATTGCTATTCTCAGAAGTTGCCATTAGAACTAAACTCCTATGACTCAAACTGAAATTCCCCCAAAAAGAGGAATATCAACGACATGAGTGAAAGCTTTTTTTGACTTTCATCTTCAATAAAGAAATACTATTTTCTAACTACATAACTATTTTTGACAGCTAGTTAGAATTGGCTTGTAATTCAGTTAAATTTCAGTGAAAATAGTTTGATTCCATCAAGCCTTAATTAACCCAAAATCAAACTAAAAAACAGTGAGCACCACACTTAACAAAAGTATACGAAATTTGATTGACGTTTTAAATGAACAAAATTTAGATTTGATTGTTAATTCTTTTGATTTTGTTCAGGCAGAATATCATGCAGGGTAAGAATTCAGGTTTCTCTGTGTTCCTGAAGAGCGATACTTTCAGGATTTGCTCGCTCACTCTTGAAAACAGGCATTATCTAATAATAAATAAGTTTGGCGATTCTCCTGCAATCTGCATTGTAGCTTCCACAGATTAGTGCTGGCTAATCTATGGATGGCATCCTCCTACAGACTGATAGTAAACAAAAGATTAATCACAGAAATGCCAAATCTCTCAATTATAACCGCCGATAGATTTATACTTCTTAACAGCTTTCTAACATCTGGAAAGATACCCTATTCCCGAAGTTACTATTATAGAAGCTTATGAAGTTGTGATAATTGGCGCTGATCACAATGTACTTGTTTGTGGCTTCTTGCGTACTTTTCACTGTTAAAGGTGCCATTTATCGCGCTAATAATTAGTGCCAAATAATCCTGAAATTCACAGCTTTAGCTAAAGCTCAAAAAACATACCAAGGATAATTTACCTGTTCATAGTTTCCAAACTTTGCTAGCAGATTTAGCTACTTAATACGAAGTTGCCAAAGATAGTATCATTTGATGGAAGATAAAGACTGCCATCAACTATGCCGCGATCGCCCTTTGGGCGGCTCCCTTTGGGAGCATCGCGAATTTAAATTGTGCTGCACTTGGAGTATGCAGAATTGACCCGCCGCTATCAGCGTTGTGGAAATGGAGCAGAACGTACCCGTTGGCTAGTGATTCGCCTCCAAAAGCCGACCTGGAAACCCCATGAAAGTAGAGCAAGTGGCGGAAATTACGGGGTTGAGTGCAGATTGGGTGCGGAAATTTGCCCGTCGTTACAATGAGAAAGTTTCCACACTTCCCGTGAGGTTTTATGATATTTTCCGTCGTCAACTGTTGGCGGTGAGCTCCTGTGTCTTTAGCTTCTGCGGTTATGAGTCTAGGTGTTGCGGCTGGTAAACGTAACAGGCGACACAATCAAACCATCCTTAACATGAATAACTCGCTGGGTTTGAGCAGCGACATCAGCCTCATGGGTAACGATAACAATCGTAATGCCCTGACTATTCAAATCAGTCAGCAACTCCATCACTTCCTGGGAAGTCTGACTATCCAATGCTCCTGTTGGTTCATCTGCCAGAACCAAAGCGGGACGATTGACCAAAGCGCGGGCGATCGCCATGACTGTATAGTACGAACCTCACGTTGCGTCAAAGTCAAGGGGTAGGCAATACTAGCCAAAATTAAACTTTTAAACTTATACCAAGTTGCAGTCAAAGGTAATATATCCCTCACCCCACACAAACCAGTACTGCCACACAGCTTGTGTGGGCGAGGTCACCAGCTAAGATTTGATTCTACACAATCTATAAACGACTGATTAACCAGCTACGCCATCTGCCGAGCCATCAACTGGGCAAACAGTCCCTCAACAGAAGCCAGATACTCAAAACTGCCTTGCTGCACAATTTGACCTGCTTGGAGTACATAGATGCGGTGAGCGTTGCGAATCGTGCTTAGTCGGTGAGCAATCACTATCCTGGTAACTTGCAACTTATCCAAACTTTGACTAACAATCGCCTGGGTTCTGTTATCGAGCGCACTGGTAGCCTCATCAAATAACAAAATGCGGGGTTTTAATGCCAGAGCGCGAGCAATGAGCAGCCGTTGCCGTTGTCCTCCAGAGAGATTGCTACCGCCTTCACTAATCACAGTATGCATATTCATTGGCATTGCTGCAATATCGTCAGCTAACCCAGCCATATGCGCTGCTTCCCAGGCTTCATCCAGTGTAAGCCGAGCACCGCCAGCGATATTATCGAAAATGGAAGCTGACATTAGCCGACCATTTTGCAAAACGACACCCAACTGTCGGCGCACTGTGTCCACATCTAACCCAGACAGGTCTTGACCATCGTAGTAGATGGCACCAGCTTCAGGAATCTCAAACCCTAGTAGTAATCGGAATATTGTCGATTTACCGCTTCCAGAACCCCCCACAAGCGCAATAAACTCTCCAGGCTCTGCATGGATACTCACATCATCCAGCGTCAGTGATCCATCTTTGCAGTAGCGGAAAGTAATATGCTTCGCAGCAATTCTACCTATAAGGAGACCAGGATCGGCTTTGCTGAAATTCACTTCTGGTATGGTTTCCAGAATTGGCTGAGTGCGTTTCCACTCAGGGATGACTTGTAAAACTTCGGTTACTGTATTGCTCAGATCTGTGGCTCCCTTAATAAAGCTGCCAAAGGCTGTGTTGAAAGCCAGGAAAGTTCCAATAGAAAGTCCGGTAATACCTGAAGTCTGAGCTTGCGCTAGCTGCTGTGTAGCAAACCAAAAGAGCATTGCAGAAGTCAGCGTGGGCATCACCGTATTGAACAGTGTGACACTGTCTTCAATTTTTTGTGTGCTGAGTTCCAGCTTTATTTGCCGACTGTAATTTTTACTCCATATAGCGAAAGCGTGCTCCTCAGCCCCAGCGACACGCAGTTTAGAAATGCCATTAATCAGCTGCACCGTCTGCCCAAAGATATTTCCCTGTAGCTCCAACAGTGGACGAACCTTGCGTAGGAGAACCGTACCATAGACTGTGGTAACAATAATCGCAATTATTGCAACAGCAACAGCGACTAGGGCTAACGTGACATTGTAGTAAAACAATTGCCATAAGTAAAACAATGCAAACAGACCAGTAATGAGATTTATCAGGGTCGTGCCACTGAGCCGACGACGGATCGTACTCACCGATTGTACTCGGGACTGAAGGTCACCCGTGGTGTACTGGCGAAAAAAATATACTGGTAGGTTCAGCAAGCGATCCCATACAGCGGGTTGGGTGGAGGCGTCGGAAAACGTTTCCACCCGCAAGAGGGCAAACCCCTGGGCTAGCCGAAATAGCGCCGTTCCGAAGACAGCAGCCAAAAGCCCCAATCCGACTTGCAGCAATAGTCCTCTGTCGCTATCTGGAATCGCGTTGTCCATGATAATTGCAGTGGCTTGGGGTGTGAGCATCCCTAATACTGTAGCGGCAATGCCAGTAAATAGAATGGCTTGCACGTCTGTTGCACGACCCTTAAGCGCGAACTGGAGTACATCCGTAGCTTTGAGAACTTTATCGGGCAGAGACCGATAAAACGTGTATGCAACTGGAGATAGGGTTGAAGCCCTGCCGTCATCCAAAGGAAAACGGGTTCGATCAACTGGGTCAAGTATTTCATAGCGAGTGGAACAAACGGGCAGCAGCGCCACTGGTCGGTTGTCCTGCTTGGTGTAAGCTACCATTGGTCCACAGTCCTTGTTCCACCACTTGTCTTGTAGTAGCACCCGCCGCATCCGGAGGCGCGAAGCCCGCACAATTGCCTCCAAAGGTTCCTTGACCCGTTTGAAGTCCTGTGATCGCGCAGGGGGGCAGATTTTCACCCCCAAAGCCCTTCCTACCGAACCAGCAGCAACTAACAGGGGCGCGCCTTCCTCTTCCGGCAAAAAGGTCGCTTTTTGAGATCCCAAGGTCGATGCTAGCTCCTCTAATGCCTCCGCTGTTACTTGAGAGTTGAGGCGTTGGCGATCGCGCAACCGAATAAGTTCTTCCTGCGCTTCCCGCTCATCCAAAAGGTTCACGCAGCGCAGAAGTTGAGTATGAAGCTGGGAGAGACCTTCAAGCAGAGTATCTGGATTGCGGATTTGTGAAGTGCCTCGAGTGACAAGCTGAACCTCATCCACAGCTTCTAGCCACATTTTGTCGCTGAGGAAAAAAATTCCTGTTGCGGTTGTCAAGGTAAGTTCTTCAAACCCCAGCAAACGGACAGTTCCTTGCTGAATCTCTACGCAACAGACTATACCCCCTTCAGGCTGGAAAGTCTGACCATGAGTCAGGGAAAATTGTGCTTGAAAACAAGAAGCCCTCACCTGAATTGCTGGCGTGACAACTTGGGCGAGTGCAGTACTGAGTTGCCAAAGCCAACCTTCTACCCAGGCGATCGCCCTAACATCTGCATTGGCTACTAACTCTCTGAAACATCCCTGATGTACTTGTAGCAGTTGTGTCTCTCCAATTGGCACTGCCAAAATCTGACGGTGCTGATTCAAAGAACTGACAGCAGTTCCGAAAAGTGCATCTCCCTCACTAATACTGGATAAATAACGACGAGTACCTTCTACAACACCATTTTTCACCGTGGTGGCAAACAAGGCTACAGAGCCAGACTGAACCACCCAAACCTTATAAGGGTCATCCAGCAGTATCGGCTCATTGCCCTTAACTTGATAAAATTGCCCTTGTAATAACATTTTGGATTTTAAATGAGTTATAGGTTAAGAGTCAAACGTCAAGAGGCATTTTAGCTCTCCCTGCTTTGAAGCTTCCTCGTCGCCCCTATCCTTCCTTCAGCACTGCCCCTTCGATGTAGAGTAAGCGCGAGTACACTCCCTCTACTTGCCATAATTCTTGGTGGGTCCCTCGTTGCACTACCTTACCGCCCTCAAGGACAATAATTTCATCGCAGTCCCGGATCGTGCTTAGACGATGTGCCACGATAATGCAGGTGCATCCCCGTCGCCGAAGATTGGAGTCAATGATTTTTTCTGTCTGGGCATCCAAGGCACTGGTGGCTTCATCCATGATAAGGATGGAAGGATTATTCACCAAAGAGCGGGCTATTTCCAACCGCTGTCGCTCACCTCCACTTAAATTGGCGGCACCTTCAATCAGCTCCGCATCAAACCCCCCAGACATAGAAAGAACCACATCGTCGATGGCAGCATCGCGACAAGCTCGCATCAGATTTTTATCCGCTACTGTGGTATCCCATAGAGTCAAATTTTCCCTTACAGTTCCGCCAAACAGCACGATATCCTGCTCTACCATAGCGATGGAGTTAGTCAATACCTGATGAGAAAAGTGTTCTTTGGGTTTCCCATCAAAGAGAATTTCCCCCGCCCAAGGTTGATAAAGCCCGCTTACCAGTTTGGCAATGGTAGATTTGCCAGAACCGCTCCCACCTACTAAGGCGACTCGCTGTCCGGGTTTAATTAGGAGGTTAAAATTTTCAATCAGGGGGGGTTCTAAGCGGCTGTAGCCATATGTAATGTTCTTCAGTTCGACGTACCCCTGTAGACGAGGAGATGAGGAAAATGAGGGGGATGAGGAAGATGAGGAGGATGTTGCTCCCTTATCTCCCTCATCTCCCGCTGCTCTCCTACTTCTGTGCTCTAGTTGTGGATCTACTGGATTGTCCAGCACATCATCCAAGCGAATCAAATTACCCTCCATTTCTTGGAGAATGCTGCCGAAACTAACGAGATTGTTCACAGGCAGCAGAAAACTCTGCATCATTCCTTGAAAGGCTACGAGCATCCCGATGCTGAGGTGCCCGTTCATCACCCGTAAACCGCCTACAATCAAAAAAGCCATAGATGAGAGCGCAGACAGCAGCGTGGGTAAGACTGAGAACGTCTGGTTTGTCACCCCCAGTTCCTGCTGGGAATTAAGTGCCTTGGCATAGTAACCTGACCACCGGGAAAAGAAATCTGACTCCAACCCAGATGCTTTCAGCGTTTCCATACTTTGGAGAGCAGCAATAGACGCGCCAGCAGCTTTGCCATACTCTTGTATCAATCGCTGATTAGCATCTACGCGCCGACGGGAGATCCACTGCAAGATTAAAACATTCACCCCAGCAAAGGTGACGACAACCAAGGTCAGTACCCAGTCATATTGGAGCATGACTAGCGCGTAAAAAATCACCATCACCGTATCGATAACCGTAGTCGCTAACCTCCCCGAAAGAACATTGGCGACTTGGTCGTTGAGACTGGTGCGGCTACTAATTTCTCCTGCAAACCGCTGGGCGTAAAAACCAACGGGTAGGCGCAAGATGTGCCACAGAAAGCGGCTGGACATTCCTACAGCCAACTTGACCTTCAAGCGACGCAAGTACCGCAACCGCAACAGCGTTAATACTCCCTGGAACACCGTTGCGATCGCCATTGCAAGAAGCAACGGACGCAGCCAGTCCTGCCGTCCCTGAATCAGGATTTCGTCTACAAACACTTGGCTGAACACGGGTACCGCCAGCCCAACTATCGTCAACAAAAACCCCACTAGCACGCAGTAGCTCAGGGCACCAGTAGCGCCTTGTAACCGTTCCCATAGTGATAGAATCAGGCTGAGTTTACGACCCCCTTTCTTAAACTCCAGACCTGGTTCGATGAACAATACCACTCCGGTGTACCCCTCGTCGAATTCCTGTAGGGACACATGACGTGGTCCGGTGGCGGGGTCATTGAGATAGACTCGCTTCTTGCCAAATCCCTCCACAACCAGGAAGTGGTTGAAGTTCCAGAACACAATATAGGGAGGGCGCAACTCTGGAAGTTGCTCCAGTTCCTTTTTCAAGCCGTTGGCTTGGAGTCCATAGTTTCTGGCAGCTTTGAGCACGTTAGAAGCCTTGCTGCCATCGCGGGAAACACCGCACTCTCTCCGCAGTTCTGGCAGCGGCACAATTCTCCCGTAGTAAGCCATAATAATTCCCAAAGCTGCGGCACCACATTCGACTGCCTCCATTTGCAAAAGGGTGGGGGTTTTTACCCGTTTGCTTTGACCTAAAAGCAGTTTTTGCAGGTGCTGCAAAAAATTAATCGGTGTCACTGATAAAGGATTAGTAGATACCACTGACAGACCTCAGGATGGGTAAAACAAACGTAATTGGAGCTCGCTCTTCCACCTTGACGCGAACAACTGTAGTCGTTCCAGAAGAGATTTTCAATTGTGGTCCTGTGGACGAAGACCACTTGTAGCCGCTGAAGGTGGCGGAATCCGGCTTGAGGTCAGCGAATATTTGCATGACTCCCTCCTGCTTGTCACCTACCAAACCTGCCACCACTTCTGGATTACCCACCACACTAGTGGCGGCTTCCTTTGTAATGGGAAATGGTGAGACCGTGGTAACACTACCGACGATGCCGCCAAAGCGTTCTCGCTTCACGGTTTGGGGCGTCATTTGCAGCATCATACCCGGTTGAATTTTCTTGCCATCCCCAACTGGAAAATAAGTTATGCCCACTAATTTGCTGGATGAATTTTCTACATCTATACTCCCCAAGCGAGTTCCTGCATCAACAACCTGCCCAGGTGTAACAGTGATTTCGAGAACGCGTCCTGAGTGTTGGCTGATAATCTGGCTGTTATTGCCAAGTTGTTGTTCCAGTTGGGCAATTTCTCGCTCGACTTCTTGAATCTCTTTTTTTCGGCTAATTGAATTTTCCAGGTCTTGTTGAGCGATATTGGCTTGTTTAGTGTTCAATTCTTGCAACTGGGCTTGGATGTTTTTGATTTCGTTGAGGTTCTCTAGGTATTCTCGTTGTGCCTCCGCTTCTTTAACATCTAGTTGCTTAATCTGAGATTCAGCTTCATCAATGTTTACACTGGCATCGTTGTGTTGCTGCTGCGCCTGTAACACCACATCATCGGAAACCGCTCCCTCTCTTAATAGCTGTAGGCGGTTGTTCAATCTCTTTTTATAAGTAGGAAGTAATTCCCGGAGTGTTTGCAAGCGTTGCTTAAGGGTCTGACGTTCGCGCCCTATTGACACCAGCCCTTTCTCCCTCAGGATAGGTGTCAAATCCTGCACAATCTTTAGCCTCTGCTGAAGATTCTGGCGTTGTTCTTGGATTGCCTTTATGTCGAGCTGCTGACGCTGCATTTGCAACAAGTTAGCGTTGTGGTCCTGCTCCTGGAGTTGGGCTAGTTTGGCACGCGCTAGTTGTAACTGCTTGCGTAGGTCAAATTGGTTAACCGTTGCCAGTACGTCTCCCTTTTTGACGAAATCTCCTGCATTGACGTTCAAAGCTTGTAATTGCCCTGCGCTTGCTGCCTGCAGTGGTACAACTTTGCGTGGATAAATCAGCACTCCTCGACCTTCGACGGTAATGGGAATGCGTCCACAAATACTCCAGATTATGGCTACCACCACTAAGGAACTCAAGGCGGTTAGAGGCAGCCAGCTTTTAGGACTAACCACTTGCATCAGCTGGTCTAGTCTTTCAGGAGAAGATAAACGCTCCAGTGACTGTTTTCGGAATAGGCTGCTTTTTTGGTCTAACATTTAGCCTCACCTTAGTTGCCCCAGATTTTTTTAAAGAGTGCGATTGCTCGTAAGGGCAGTACGCTTGGCGCGATCGCCCTGAAAATCACATTCCAGAATCTTAATTCCGCCGCCGCAAAAGTCAATTGAGAATTGAAGCCAGAGCCTACAATTTTTATGCAATAACAATTTCAAGAGATGTAGATAATGAGCGATCGTTTAAGTACGGCGTGGAATTTCTGGCAGCTTAGGGACTTCCTTTCTTAAAAAATATCCAACTTTTTTTTGTGGGTAGTGGCACTAAGCGCCCGTCCTATAAACTGGGCGGGCTGGACAGCCCACCCCACACAAGATTGGATAATTTATTTGTTGGAAATCCCTTAGTGAATTACTTTACTGTTAGTAGATTAGACAGCAAAGCATTTGAGCACAATTCAAAAATCTTCGATAAAACTGTGATTTTTTACTGTTGCTTTGTATTGTAAAAAATGAACTAAGTAGGTCGGCACAAATAAAGTTAACTCGTTGCTGCTGTCATGAGTCATGAGTCATTAGTAAGAGTGCGCGAGTTTCAGGCATTTTCACATTTCTTAACGTAGATCTGTTTATTCTTACCTACCTACTTAACCGCGACCTCGCCAACCTGGTCGGGGCTGACTGCTGCTCGATAAATTTTGTGCATATCTAGGCAAATGTCGGAATTATTGCGGAGGTTTTTGCGGAAACGGTACGTTTGCTGTTGTATAATCAATTAACGTTTGATTAGTACGGGATGTAAAAGCTTACAAGGAAGTGAAAACCTTGAAACACTTGGCACGAACTAATTATTAAAAATTGAATACATTTTTAAGTCTCGTACTGAAATCCGTTTCGGTATCTCTAACTGGGGATTAGTGGTCAAGGAACCTGAGCCATGAGGCAAGGGAACCAAGCTCAAATGCACTTCTAATTGAGCGAACTTACACCGTAGAGTTGGACTTGCTCATATTTACGGATTTATGCCTAGATATGCGTAGGTTTTTAGAAGCGGTGGTTCATGTTCATTCCCAAAGCAACACGGAAGGAAGTGATTCTGGATACGCTAGCCTCACTAACTCATAACCGATTCCAGAAGCGCCTCGAAAGAAACCAGGGTTGTAAACATCTTTGGGAAGCTCGGGAAACAGATAAAAACCATTGCCTTGCTTTGCCCTAGCGACAAGCCATGCAGCCTGTTTTTGTACAGTGTCCCAAAGTTCGGAATGCGATAACTTACAGGCTCCTAGTAATAGCAACTCTAGCCTACCAAAGTTACCGCAACACAGCTGGTCTAGATTATGTAAACCCAACTGTTGAGTTGTGTTTATGGCGACAGCGATTTCTTGCCGGATTTCTGCATTATCCAGAATCGCCAGTCCCCCCAAACGGGCTAAACCGATACCAGGAGCACCATGACACCAACTTACCATAAAGGAAGGCTTTTCCTTACCAAGAGCAAGAGTTTCTACAATTGGCCAATTTCCAGCACTGGCAGAAAATACACTGCGTCCAAAGGCAATTGCTTCCTCTGCGGCTTCTAGAAAAACCGTTTCTTGCGTAGTTTTGTACAATCGCAGTAAGGCGTAGGCAATGCCCGCCGCACCATGAGATAATCCCGTCGCTAACTTGCCTTCTAGGGTTGCCCAAGCTCTAAATCCAGAATCGCTCTTGGTGCGGTTACTTAACAGGTGATAACCTAAAGCAGTGGCTTGCTCCAGAATAGCTGGATCTGATGAAGCTTGGTACAAACTCAATAAGCCTAGTATTGCCCCTGCTGCCCCAGCTATCAGGTCAAACTTGCTATCGCTCGCAATCTTTTCTGGAGTCATTAACGAAGCTGCAAGACTGGCAATATTCAGAAGCTCAGGTTCGTCCAAAAATTGGCTGACCCGTACCAAGGTATAAACAATAGAGCCTAATCCAGTGGCTCCACCGATACCCATTTGCTTGGTAATTTTACCTAGAGAGTTTGGATCTGTGTCCTGCAAGTCTTTCTTGAGGTCTTGCAAGGCGCTCAGTGCTAAATCTCGAAATTCCGCATCACCAGTGATTTTTGCCAACGCCGCTAAAAATAAAGCGATTCCACAAACACCGTCGTACAAGTTATAGCCCAAGGGCTGAAGTTGCATCCGCTTAGCCTCAGGCAGCTCTACCATGCCAATCCAGGTAACACTATCGGCGGCGTGAATTGCCCGTTGTTGCAGTTCTTTGGCAATCTCCACTGCCTCCTGTACCAGCTGTGCTTGTGTCAAGGGAGCCGTTGCATCCAGAGCCAGAGCAGCACTAGCAGAACTGGTGAGAGCTACATTGGTCGTACCAACAGCGACTCGCGAGTAAAGAGAAGCTCGAATAATTGCAATCTGTTGGGTTAGGTCTGTATCATTAAGCTGCCGTAGACGAGAAATCATCCGGTTATAAGCAGGTTCTTTGAAATATCCCTCAATGACCAAGTCAGAATTGACCTTCAAAGCATCACTGCTTGAGTCAGCGACAAAGTACGGAATATCCATTTGTTCCAAAGCTTGTAGTTCCGCTGCCAGTATCGGCCAAGCGAGGGGTTTGCGTTCGGTTACCAACAGCGCCCGACTTAGCACATCAAGTTTAATGCTGCGGTCTACATTATGCTGTAGCAAATTTGGCTGCAGAGCTTTCTCCAGAACATCACCGTAGATTTGGCTATTGCGAAACAAAAACCGCACTTTCTGATCAGCCAAAGCAGCTAAAGGACTATCAGTTGCCAGAAGCGCTTCTCGCCGCTGTGTCAGGAACTGATACATCTGTCGAAAACCATCTACGATGTCATCAACGTAATCATTGGCTGATAGGATGATGCCGTTGAGCAAAACTGTATTGGGTTGGGTTGGCAATATGTCAGATTCATATTCCCATGCCATATTGTCAGTGTTGATATTCTTCCACCTTTGCTTTCTAACAAGAATTTCCTCGCCAACTCCCCCCAAACCACTATCGTCTATAACCTTTCCTGCTGGACCAAATTTCCAATTCGGTAGTAGTGCAGTTCGCAGCACAGAGTCGAAAAATTGTTGATTCGCCAAGTCTTGCGCCCCCAATTCCTCAGTTTTGGGGTCAATATCCCGAGCTTCCGGTTGCAAAAGGGTTTCCAAATCTACCAGCACCGGGTGTTCGCCGTTGGCGATCAGATTTTCGTTATGGCAGTCAGTCCCTTGCAGCACATGGACTAGACACAGAAGCATCCCGGCACGCTGGTAGTATCGCTGCGCTGCTGCTTCGTCTGCACAGGGCAAATGCTCTACATACTCCATCCAGCCATAGGTGGTGCAATCAATAACTTTGAGTATCTTAAACGGCAGCAGAACTTCCTGCTGATTACACCAGCTTAGTAACTGAAAATACGCCGTTTCCAAGCCTAAGCCTCTGGGTTTGTATATCAGTTTCAATCCAGAGGCAAAGGTTAAACCTATCACCGAGCGTCCTTTGTTGTGCAAATCGGAGAGCTTTAATTGAACGGCAACAACCTGACGTGTATCTTGTTGAAAGGTTTGCTGAATGGTTAGCTTGTCTGATGCCAATCGCTGGAGAAATTCAGCTTTTTCCTCTACCCAGAAATTCATCGCCGTCGCCACCAATCGCGCTAAGACGCTATACTTCTGGAAAAAAGACAACAGCTTGTTTGTTTTCAGGTCGCTGATAAAGATTTGATACTGCTGATTAGAACCTAAGCCTTGTTGTTGTCCCTGTAAAAGGGTAAAAGTAGATTGCTTAAGCGCTTTAAATAGTGAAAATTCAACCTGTAAAGCCTGGGCGCAAAGAGACGCTAACTGTACTAACAACTGACGTTCTAGACGTATTTGAACGTCTTCGGATAGCAGTTGCCAACTGGAACCAACTTGTAAAAGGAGCTTCTGTCGCGCCACGTACACAAAGGGCAAATAAAGTTCTTCAAAGGGAATGGGCTTTTCGGTATCCAGACAGCGATAGGCGCTTGCACAGGCTGTTTCCCAGTCTGTATTCAAAACTTCTTGCAAAGTTTCTGTCCAAACAGGTAAATTGTTTGGCTCGGCAAGGCGGACTTCCCCGAGAAGAGTAGCGACATCGCTAGAATCTACACCATCCCAGACAAGGCGTTTGGCAAATTTTTCTAGGTTGCCTTTTGCAGCACCTTGACACCACGCTTGCCAGCGGGAGCTAATTAACTGGGAGTTAACTTTTGCCTCATTAGGAATAAATTGCTTGCCCAATCTTTCAGTGAGAGTACTAGCTTGCTCCACTATTGCGATTAAATCTTGCTGTGAAACTTCCATCTAAGTTACTACCCTCTAAAACGTTTAGTTTTATTCACACCTTGACACTTCAAGAAAACCTGTTCACAAATTAATTTTAAAAATAAGGTATACACCTTTTAGTTGGCAATTCCCAAATCTTAGGTAAGACTATCATTTTTCTAGATTTTACTTCACCAGATTATTACTATTATTTTTTTAGAAAGTATCGAAGAAATGAGAATTGCGCTTTATTTTTCATCTCGATATTGTAGTTATTGTCAATCAAAAGTTGACAATGAACAACATCTACAAAGGAGAACTGAAAATGCAAGAAGAACTGAAAATGCAAGAAGAACTGAAAAAAGTCCTTGCTAACTCAGATCAAGCTGTGCCAACTGAAAAACTATCTGATGAACAGCTAGAGACAGTGGCAGGTGGTGTCCTCAAATGTGTTAATAGTACTAGATCTTACGCCAACCAGTGCGTTAATATTACTGCCTATTACAACGCCAATGACTTAGTGTAATCTGAAGTGAATTCCGCCACTAATTAGCCGTAAATCGTCATCTTTATAACCCAGTAAGTTTGGATTCATATCCAAACTTACTGGGTTATATCACATTTTAAAAATTAAAAAAAGAATTTTATTGAAGCACTACATAGTAAGCTAAAAGTGCTTTATTCTCGACAATTACTAATAAAATGTAACTTTGGTACTGCGCTTTTTGCTTAATTGTGGTTTCTAATGTTAAGTGCAAAAATTCAGTTTAAAAGTTGTATAAAAGGTATTTATTAAAGGCGATTAATCCCTCATAATAATCGACAAAGTAATTTTCGTTTGGTAGTCGATAACCCTACGAAACTTCTCTATAAAACCATTATATCGGCAGTGAGCGCGACGACGAATACTATACTTGCTACCCTCTAAAACGTTTACTTTTCTTCAGACATTGACACTTAAATAAAACCTGTTTGTAAATTACTTTTCAAACTAAGATATACACCTTTTAGTTGACAATGTCAAAATCTTAGGTAAGACTATCATTTTTTTGATATTTTACTTCACCAGGTTATTACTATTATTTTCTTAGTAACTGTCGAAGAAATGAGAATTGCGCTTTATTTTTCATCTCGATATTGTAGTTATTGTCAATCAAAAGTTGACAATGAACAACATCTACAAAGGAGAACTGAAAATGCAAGAAGAACTGAAAATGCAAGAAGAACTGAAAAAAGTCCTTGCTAACTCAGATCAAGCTGTGCCAACTGAAAAACTATCTGATGAACAGCTAGAGACAGTGGCAGGTGGTGTCCTCAAATGTGTTAATAGTACTAGATCTTACGCCAACCAGTGCGTTAATATTACTGCCTATTACAACGCCAATGACTTAGTGTAATCTGAAGTGAATTCCGCCACTAATTAGCCGTAAATCGTCATTTTTATAACCCAGTAAACTTTAGTATTCAACTAGGTTTACTGGGTTAAAATACGTAGAAAATGTATTTTTTAAAGGTAATAAAGCCCTTATGACAATTGACAAATTAATTTTCGTATGGGAGTCGATAACTTTATGAAACTTCTCTACAAAACCATTACATCAGCAGCGATCGCGACGACAACTGCCCTCAGTTGCCTAGCGGTAAAAGCAGAAGCCTCGACTTTAGGATTTGGGCAAAGCTCTACCAGTAACGTTGGGTTGACTACCAGTCAAGGTGTTGCAGCCATGAATGCCGACATTGCTCGAGAACGTTATGGTGTTGATGGCAGCGGTGTTCTAATAGGTGTCATTTCCGACAGCTTTAATAATCTAGGTGGGGCAGAGTCCGATGTCGCCAGCGGTGACTTGCCATCAGGCATTCAAGTCCTACGGGATTTTCCTGGTGGTGGCGGCGATGAAGCTCGTGCCCTCATGCAATTGATTTATGATGTGGCTCCCGGTGCCAACTTTGCATTCCACACGCCATACCCGTCAGCAACCTCGAATCCATCTGAATACGCTAATGCCATTCTTTCACTGGCAGACGCGGGGGCTAATATTATCGTATCCGATGTGGGGGATGTCTTTAGTCCTATGTTCCAGGACGGAATTGTTGCACAGGCTGTTGACAGTGTAGTGTCTAGACCTGGTGCCGCTGCTGTCTCCTATTTCGCCGCAGCTGGTAACAGCGGTCGTAGGAGTTATGAAAGCCCGTTTAATCCTAGTGGTGTGATTGAACCGGTCAAGGGAGGCGAGTTACATGATTTTGACCCCGGATCTGGAGTAGATACGTTTCAGAGCATCACGATTCCTTCTGGTGCTGGAGTTAGCCTGTTTTTCCAGTGGGACTCATCTTTTGCCTCGGTCAATGGTGATGGTGCGACAAACGATCTCGATATTTTCTTATATGACAGTACTGGTACTAATGTATTGGCTAGCAGTACTGAGTCTAATATTGGCAACGACCCGGTAGAATTATTATCCTTCTTGAACACAGAACCAACAAGTGAATTTAACCTGGCGTTCTCAAAAAATACTGGCTCTGACCCCGATTTGATGAAATACGTGGTACTAGGAGGAGGTAGAAATTTTAGGATTAACGAGTTTGATACTGCTAGCAGCACTATTTATGGAATTCAGAATGCCGAGGGAGCTATGGCAGTTGGGGCGGCTTCTTATCTTGAAACCCCAGCGTTTGGCACAGATCCAGCTCGCTTACGGTTTTTCTCTTCAGCTGGAGGTACACCAATCTTGTTTGATACAGAGGGCAACCGCTTGGCAACTCCCGAAATTCGCAGAAAGCCTGAAATTGTAGCTCCCGACGGCGGTAACACCACTTTCTTTGGAGCGGACATTCCTGAAGATCCAGACGATTATCCCAACTTCCCTGGCACGTCAGGAGCAGTCGCCCATGCGGCGGCAGTGGCAGCTCTAATGCTGGAAGCCAATCCCAGCCTATCTCCTGCCGAAATTTACAAAATCCTGGAAGAAACTGCCCTCGATATGGACGATCCAAGCACCCCAGAATTTGACGTAGGATTTGACTTTGCCACTGGATACGGATTGATTCAAGCCGATCGCGCAGTCAGTCGAGCCAAGAAATCTGTTCCCGAAACCTCTTCAGCTTTAGCTGTATTGGCGTTGGGTGCTTTAGGTATCGTTTCTGTGCGGAAGCGCAAGGCGAACGGGAGCAACGCGATTTTGTAACCCACATTCCGCAGGTGCGATCGCTTAAGTAGGTCAACCTTAAAAAACATAAAACAAACCTAACCCCCCAGCCCCATTCCCTATAAGGTCCGCTTGAGAGTCAAAGCCTCTCCCCTACTAGGGGAGAGGAATGGAAGCGAGGTCTCATGCCCACGAACACTTTTGCAAGAAGTCTACTAAACAGTGGTATGTGGGCTAGATTGAACGCACCCCAACTAAACTTCGTTATAGTTTTTTTATACATGTGTAGCTAACCCTACCTAAACTTGCGTTATAGGTAGGGACTGCGCTCAACATTTCTGTTCAATGCGAGATGCGTTTCGCCAGGCTTGGGGTGTCATTCCGAAGCTTTGGCGAAATTGACGAAAGAAAGATGCTGCATAGCGATAGCCTAGTGCCTCAGCAATTTGCTCAACTGACTGGTCAGTCTCTAGGAGCAAAGAACATGCTGCGACCATCCGGCGCTTGACAATCCAGCTATGCAGTGTATCTCCCGTCCGGCGTCGCATTAAGTCAGTTAAGTAAGTAGCAGAGTAACCAACTGCCTGGGCTACGTCGCACACGTTAATCGGTTGGTGATAATTTGCCTCAATGTAGTCGAAGACCTTACTTAGCTGGGAGACAGAAGGAAATATCGACTGAGGGTCTGTCGATTTCCCATTCTCAGCATGAGGTGGTTCTGGGACTGGCTGTGACTGAGAAGCATACCACTGCTTGAGGGCTGCTTGTTTTTCCAGTCGGGTTGCGATCGCTCTGAGTAATTCGTCTATTGTACAAGACTTAATTAGATAGTCATCTGCTCCCAACTCCATGCCTTTGCGGATGTTAGCCCAATTCACTTGGTCAGTGACAAAAATCAAGGGGATAATCGCTGTGGCTGGTTTTTGGCGTAGCGCCCTTAGGACATCGTAACCATCGAGTTCGGGCATCATTATTTCGCTGATGATCAAATCGGGTAACTCAAGTTGTGCCCTACGGACACCGATAAAGCCGTTTTCAGCACCCGAACAGTAGAAACCTTTTACTTTAAGCGATTCTAGAAAAAGGTTTCGAGTTGAAGCTCTATTATCAATTACCAAAATTTTTTTCATAAAACCTCGCGGGAAGTATGGAAACGCAGCAGTATGTGTTTTGACATAGAAACACATACGTCATAGGCGGGCTGGGAGGAAATACGACACGGTGTCTTTAGGCACCTTAACAGTTATCAGTCATCAGTTATCAGTTACCAGTTAATCCCCATGAATGAATGAGCGGGGATTTTAAGGCGGAATAACTTTTCTTTTTTCCACAAATCAATTTGGGGGCTTGCACCATCTTGTGAACAGTGAAAAGTGCTTCCGTTATCTGATAACTGTTCACTGTTCACTGCAGAGCGCTCTTCGGTCATATATCTTTGTGTTATCTTGGAAACACGGTGAAATGAGCACAACGCAGGGAGTTGACTCGCTCAGTTGGCTTTGCTAGTAACCGAGTGGTAGTAGCGAGTACCCACGAAAAATGAGTTATGGGGTGCGGAGGTGAGTACACCTTCAAAGAACCGTAACCGCGCCTGAAATTCCGCAAACGACATGAGTGAGTACTTGTATTACTAGTAGTGTCGGGAGGGGGATAAAGCCCCTAGCCTAAAGGCTAGGCGAATGGTTACAGTTTCCTCTGCCATCAAAACACTAGGTTTTGGAAAATCCAAAGGTGTATAGTAGACTTCTTGCAAAAGTCGCCGCTGGCATGGGACAAGTATGTTACAACTCTTTTCAGATGAATGCACCACATTGCAAGACCACGGATAGGACTTACGCATTGACAGAAAGTTGACTATGTGAATTCAAGCCCACCTTCTGCTTAAGGTGTTCCAGTATGAAATCACGAGCCACTTGAACAGACAAATTTTTCTGGACTTCATAGCAGTTTTCAATTAACTCTATAGCCTAACGGCTACGCGCTCGTTGCAAAGCGTCCCGTGAGGGATACGCGAACGGCTCGCATTAACGGTTGTGTTGCAAAAACTTTTTCAGGGTATGAAACCCCGATTGAAAGGTAATGTTTCATACATATAATCCAAAGATTTGGGCAAAAAATTTTACTTGACTAACAACGTCCCCTTTTTTCACACCTTAGACTTGACGCTTGCGAATCATATGCATCATTTCATAACCAATGAGTGTTCTTCTCACTGTCTGAAATGATTTAAATCCTAGTCCTGGTTTGACTAATCGTTTGATAAATCTATGATCTTGCTCAGGGCAAACGCATCTAAATTACTCTTGACAAAAATCTTGATTAATGTGTCAACAAAAGAATCAGAATTTATCGTTTGAGTGATTTTCGCGCGTGTCAAAGCGATTGCCCAAAGGGCACTCCGCTACGAGTGCAGTCGCCTAAAATCTTGTCAATAAGTAGACGAAGACTGCGATTATTTTGAGCTTTTTTGAGATTTAGACTTTCTTATTGACAAAATGGGTTTGCCCTGTGATCTTGCTCAATATTATTATTATTCAAATACTTGACTTGTCGTAATTCACACCCGTTAGGCAAGATTTCTTCTTTTTTAAGTTGATCAATCGTAGGTGGATAAGCAGCGTTTTTATCCACATTAATCACTCGTGGAGTCCGGTTGTTGCCAGCCTTCAAAGCCTTACGGAAAAATCGCTCGGCCGCACATGCATCTCGTTTGGCGCTTAACATAAAGTCTTAGGTTAACGGATTCAAGAAGTTGCTATGCCCGAAGGGCACGCTTCGCGCTCTGTGGCGGGCGCGAAGCCGTGCCTCTACGCTTTATCTTGTTGGTATTCATCTAAAACCCTATGTGTTTAGGGAATTTGTGAAAATGGATATTTTGTATTAACCATAAGCTAGTTATTTGAATAGTTGCCCATTTTGACCTCCTTACAATTATTGACACAGACTAAAGATTGGGTGAACGACGGGTTGTGTTGCAAGAAATTAGAAAAACACTACCCGTAGTACCTTTGTAAGTTAAAACTTTACTAATGGTGTTTTAAGTATTAATACTTTTTTAAAGGTATTAACCAAAGTATTAACCTTTGAATTAATTCCAATTAATTCCCATTCAAAACTGTTTGTCGAAAGTTAAAGAGTATTTGCGTTTCATCGCTGTCTGTACCTATCAAGCAGATAACAAAAAAATAAGCATCAAACTGCTTGTTAGTATCTCAAATCATAACTTGAAATCCCTTATGGAATAAATGTATCATAGATGACATATATTTTTTTTTAATATTATTGATGAAAGAAAAAATAGATTTGCTTTTTCAAATCGAGTTACTTATATTAATTGATTCAATAAATGCGTTTTTTACTGTGTTAATTTTGTTGATTTTCCTTGTTTTCTAAAATTTTTATAAAACTAAATTCTGTCTATTGTGTTTAATGTTACTATTCCTTTTTAGATTTATTTAATGAAAAATTAAGTATCTGCCGATACAGCAGTAGATATTTTTTGATGCGCTATAAGAATCAAAATTAATTTAAAGCCCTTATTCAGTAGCCCTTATAGAGCGTATTGATTGCTAATCAAAATTATTAAAATAATCAATCAGAAGTTAAAAAAATAAAAATTATGAACTGGTATTTTGGTAGTATCGGAGTGATAAAAAAAGCTAGATAGCAGACCGGATAAGCTTTGTAGGGCCTAAAATTTGCAAATTGACAAACTAAACACAATGTGTTTAATCACGACAAATAATCTGTTAAGCTAAAGCACAAATAAGCTTGCATATTGAAATTTGTTCAAATTCTTGTGGGGTGGGCATCTGGTCATTGGTGTCAACTTAACGTTCAAAGGCTTATCTCACGTTGATGTACCCCACACGCCCTTCGGGTTCGCCAGTTCCCTACGGCGGGAAACCCGCCTTCAGGACTGGACTCACCAGTCGCCTGGGTCGGGAAACCCTCCTGCATAGCGCTGGCTCCCCTTAATCCCCTCCCCGATGCCTTGGGGAACTCGGGGCCCCCTCTGGGGATTAGGGGCAGGGAGGTTTTGGCGCAAGGCAAAACCGGGGTGGAGTGAAGCGAGAATTGTGTGCCTGTATAAGGGCATGATGTAACGTAATTACAAAGTTTTCAGCTTTAAGTTGACACCAATGGCATCTGGTCTCCCCAGATAATGCAAGTTAAATGTGGAACAGCTTACTCGACAGCATAAGAAAGCGCTCTGGCATTGAAAATTTTCTGTAACCGGAATGATAAAGATTGCTTTAGCGACTATTGACAGGCGACACAATCAAACCATCCTTAACGTGGATGACTCGCTGAGTTTGAGCAGCAACATCAGCCTCATGGGTAACGATAACAATCGTGATACCTTGGTTGTTCAAATCAGTCAGCAACTCCATCACTTCCTGGGAAGTCTGGCTATCTAATGCTCCTGTTGGTTCATCCGCCAGCACCAAAGCGGGACGATTGACCAAAGCGCGGGCGATCGCCACCCGTTGCTGTTGTCCGCCAGAAAGTTGATTGGGGCGGTTGTGCAGCCGTTCTGCCAGTCCGACTCTGGTAAGGGCTTCTATTGCCCGTTTGCGTCGTTTCTGTTTAGGAACGCCAGCATAGACCATCGGCAGCATAACGTTTTCAACGGCAGTAGCGCGAGGCAGTAAGTTGAATTGCTGAAAGACAAAGCCAAGCCGCTGATTCCGAATATATGCTAATTCGTCATTATCTAAAGTTGTGAGATTCCGACCTTCTAAAACGTAGTGTCCACTGGTTGGGCGGTCGAGACAGCCTATGATGTTCATCAGGGTAGACTTGCCAGAACCAGACATTCCCATGATGGCAACATATTCTCCTTCCTCAATCGTCAGGTTAATACCCTTAAGAATCGGTACCGCCGTATCGCCCAAGCGGTAGGTTTTGGTAATGCCTTCCATCCAAATCATGGTTGCCATCTTTAGTCACTCCGTAAAAGTTAAAGCGAGTAGGGGGAGAAATCAATTCAAAATTCAAAATTCATAAGGTACGGCATTAGGAGTCTCTTCCTCATCTTCCTCATCTTCCTCATCTCCCTCATCTCCCTCATCTGCCTCATCTCCCTCATCCCCCTCATCTCCCTCACTCCCTTCCTCAGTCACTCCGTAAAGCAGCGATGGGGTCAAGTCGGGCGGCGTTGCGGGCTGGAATCACCCCTGCTACCAGCCCAGTCACTAACGAAAATCCAAATCCGGCAATGATTGACCAAAAAGACACAACAAACGGAAATTTAAATATGTTAGCTGCTGCCAAGGCAAGGCAAATACCAAATCCAATACCAATCACTCCACCCACAATAGCAACCACGACTGCTTCAGTGAGAAATTGGCTCAAAATCGCGTTGTAGGTCGCTCCTACGGCTTTGCGAATGCCAATTTCTCGGGTTCTCTCCACAACCGAAACCAGCATGATGTTTGCAATACCAATCCCCCCAACAACTAGAGAAATACCTGCGATCGCCCCAACTAAAATTGTAAACAATCCTACAACACTGCTGAAAGTGTTGATAATGTCAACTTGATTGATGATGCGAAAGTCGTCTGGCTGTGGCGGGTAGATATTATGCCTAATGCGGAGTAAGTTCGTTACCTGAAACTGGGCGGCGTCAAGCTGCGCCTCGTTCTGAGCTTTTAACCATAAACCATTAATAGCAGTGCCGTTAAGAGCATTATTGCCGACAATTCGCGCAGACATATTCGTAAGAGGAATATACATTTGGTCATCTACGTTCTGTGCGCCTGCTGCTCCCTTCGATTCCATCACGCCAATAACTTTGTAGCGTCCGTTCTGAATGCGAATATCAGAACCAATAGCAGATGAGCCAACACCAAATAAATCATCGCGCACTTTACTACCTAGCACGACAACAGGATTAGCGTTGTCTAAGTCCTCCTGAGTAAAGTACTGTCCTTCTTGGGGGTGAATATTTTTCACATCTGGGTAATTCAAATCAGTTCCCAGTACTTGTGTGGATATGTTCTGTCCTGCATAAACGACCTGTACCGCACGTTGTAGATAGGCGGTGACAGACTGGGCAGCAGTAACCTGTTGGGAAACAGCTTGGGCATCTTCCCATGTTAGCGTTGATGCAGAACCAAAACCCTGGCTGATACCTCCAGAACGTGCCGCTCCTGCCAGTACCAGTATAACATTCGAGCCTAAAGCTTGAATCTGCTGCTCAGTAGCTTTCTGGATACCTTGCCCCACAGAAGTAACAGCAATTACAGAAGATATACCGATAATCACCCCCAACATCGTCAGCCCTGTGCGGAGGCGATTACTCCACATGGCTTCTACTGCCATTGACAGGATTTCAACTAACGAGACTTTCGTTGGGCGAATAGATTTTACCATAGTATGACCATTTTTGAATTCAAAGTATACCTACGGCACGCACTTTACAAAATTCAGAGAAATAGTTTTAATTACAGCGCAATTCAATTGGATGAAGTACAAATTCATCTGTGTTTATCTGTGTCCATCTGTGGTTCCATAATTCTTTGATGTATTACACCCAGTTGCAAACCCTTTCTAACGCATACGCCTTGGTTGTCCCCCGAAGGGCGTCATACCACGGGGTGTACCATTACCTTGAGGACGCGCCCCTGGCGGGAAAGTGAGCATCACTCGCTCTCCCTCACTTAGCCCAGAACGAACTACCGTTTTATTCCCCACTGTCACCCCAGTTGTAATTGGTCGGAATCTGGGTCTTCTATTGTTTTCTTCCCCTGTTAGCACCATCACTCCACTGGCATTTTCCTGGCGGACAATAGCAACTGTGGGAATCACCAGCGCGTTATCTAACTTTCCAACATTAAAATCCACGTTGACATTCATCCCCGCCCGCAGAAGATTTTCTGGATCAGAAAGGGACGATTTGACTTCAAAATTTGTCACATTCTGCTCTACAGTCGATTGAGCAGCAACCTGGACGACCTTTCCTGTAAATTTTTTATCCGGGTAAGCATCTGCCTGGATAGTCACTGTCTGTCCCACTTTAATTTGAGAGATATTCGTTTCAGCCACTTTTGCCGTCACCTGATTTTGAGACGCTAATGCCAGGATAGAAGAAGAAGTTGCCGAAGTCACCTCGCTTCCTGCTGTTGTGGGAGTCACAAATGCACCAGGATCAGCAAACTTACGCGTGACAAGTCCAGTGAAGGGGGCGCGAATCACTGTATCATTAATTTGTGCCTTAATTGTCTGCAAACTCCCCTCGGCTGATACGACTTGGGCACGCGCCTGGTCAATTTCCTCTGGTCGAGAACCATTGTTGAGTTTAGCAAGTTCCTGCCTTGCCGCAGCAAGACTCGCTTTTACCTGTTCCAAATTATCTCTGGCGTTGCGCTGTTCGGTCAAAGCTTCGTCCAAGGTATCGCGAGCAACTGCTCCTTCCTGCGTGGGAGCCTGTAACCGCTTCACCCGTGCCGTTGCCAAATCTAACCGAGATTGCGCTTGGATGAGCTGTGCTTGATTGTTTCTGACGTCAGCTTGTGCCTTCGCAATGTCTTCAGAACGGCTACCCGCCAGCACCAACCGCAGATTTGCTTGGGCATTTTCCAGTTGCCCTTTAGCCTGAGTGAGTTGCCCTCGCAGGTTTGAGTCATCCATATACGCTAAGAGTTGTCCTTGTTGGACGCGATCGCCCTCTTTAACAAGCAGTTGCTTCAACACGCCCGACGTTTTTGGACTAAGGTTTATTGAGCGTTCAGGCTTAACGTTGCCATTTGCCGAAATAGTCACAGGAAGATTAGTCCGCTCAACAACAGCCGTCTGTATCCGACGTTGCCGTTCTTGACGCTGTGTCATCATGAACTGCTGTGTTCCTAAGTAGCCTCCTCCACCCAAAAGACCCAAAATCAGCAGTCCTACAAGCCACTTTGGTATTTTGATTTGCTTCAAATCTTTTACAGAACTGGTTTTTTTCCAGGACTGCGAATTTTTTGCTAAATCGGATATTTCCTCTATTTCTGCCATATGCTTTGAAAATCTCGTGTGATACGTCGGCTCCAAAGATTCTTTAGGTTCTAAATTTTAACTAAAAATTAAGGAAACCCCCAATCCTTTATTTTGAAGGAACTGGGGGAACTGGAGCATGAAACATGTCATAATTGATAATTCGTAATTCCTATCAACAACTCTATTACGAATATCATTTGCGCCTAAACTGGCGAATCTTTTCCAATTGCTCTGGTGTCAAAACAGTCTGTATCCGTTCCTCAGAAGATTTCCTGATTTCCTGAATTTTGGATATCTGTTCATCTGAGAGATTGAGTTGGGCAGTTGGCGCTTGTCTGTTTCCTGTGCGGGGTGCTTGGGATGCATTAGCTCTGAGTTGCTCACGCTGTTGGGGGGTGAGAACGTTTTCTATTTGGGAGCGAGTCTGTTGTCCTATTTGCTGAAGTTGGGATTTTTGCTCTGCAGTGAGGTTGAGTTCTGCCGCACCCATTCTGGAGTTATTTGGTTCAGCCTGTACAACTGCGGGTGTAGCTGTGATGGCAATTGCTGCAATCCCTGCAATGAATACACTAGGTTTAAATTTCATAATAACTCCACTCATGTCTCAACTCTCGTTGCTGCTGATTGCAACATCCCTATCGTAGGTGGTTACCCTCATAGACTATATGAAGCAAAAGTCCCAAACATATTGGGACAAAAGTAACGATTAATTTGTGACTTTTGTCATACTCTTTACCCGAGTAAAATAGGATAGCAAGCGCTGGTATCGAAACCATACATAAAATACCGTAGAAAGCAGTTTAAAAGTTCCACCATATTTGTTTGCTGTGCACAGTCAGATGTCCCGTTCTCTCCCTTCCCTGCGCTTATTACTTTACCTGGAATGGCTGTTATTGGGCATGAGTCTCTTAGCAGGATTGCTAATTCCCCCCATCTACCCATCCCAAGCTTCTCCGTGGTTGACTCTCCTGAGCATTGTTGTGTTTGGGGTCATGGGTTTAAGATTACCAAGGAGCTCTTTCAGTCACAAAGTTATCTACACGGCAGTGGAATTAGCAATTGTTTTGCTGCCAGCTTTTACAAACAGTCATCTTCGCTTTGCTCCCCTGCTTGGTTTAATTGCGGTCATTCGCAGTTGCCAAATGTTCAAGTTACAGGGTCGCTTGATTGTTGCAAGTCTAGTATACGTATCATATCTCTACATAGTATTTTTGCGAAGTCGAACCACTGTTTTATTCAGAATGCATGTAGGACAGGAAAGACCGTTTGCGGAACAAATTGCGACTAATACAGCCAATTTGCTACTGAACAACGCGATTTCTTTTGCTTTGACGTTAACTTTTGTATTGCTGTTAGTTAATGCTGTGCTATCAGAACGCAGAAGTCGGCAAGAACTGGCAATTGCCCATGAGCAGCTACGCCAGTATGCTTTGCGAATTGAAAACCAAGCAACTCTACAAGAGCGCAACCGCATTGCCCGTGAAATTCATGACTCCTTAGGACATGCGCTAACTGCTCAGACTATTCAGCTAGAGAATGCTTTGTTATTGTTGCCGTCAAATGTTGATCAAGCCACAGACTTTCTCAAACAAGCAAAACAGTTAGCATACCAAGCATTGCAGGAAGTCTCTCGTTCTGTGGCAACCCTCAGAGCCGATCCGTTGCGCGGAAAGTCACTAGAAAATGCAATTCATAACCTTATCCGAGACTTTAGCAGCGCGACAACCTTGACACCAGACTGCAAAATTAGCCTTGGATATCCTGTCACTCCTGAGGTGGGTACTGCTATCTATCGCATCCTGCAAGAAGCACTGACTAACATATCCAAACATAGCGAAGCGACTCAAGTGATGCTGCAGCTGCACTCCCAAGACCGAAAGCTACACCTGCTAGTGGAAGACAACGGCAAAGGCTTTTATCCAGAACAAAACACAACAGGTTTCGGACTTCAAGGAATGCGAGAACGAGCGACTGCACTAGGAGGAAGCTTTCATATCATCAGCGAACCCCAAAAGGGATGCCGAATTCAGGTAAACATACCAATAATAGATTATACTATAGTAAACTCTGAACCTGCAACAAAAATCTAAAATCCAAAAACCAAAATCTTATGATTCGTCTGTTGCTGGTAGACGACCAAATCATTATTCGTCAGGGACTCAAAAACCTTCTAGAATCAAAACCAGATTTGCAGGTGGTTGGAGATGCCCAGAACGGTCAACTTGCAATTGAAGCCGTGGAGGCGCTGTACAGAACGTCATTGCAACCAGACGTGGTGCTGATGGATGTCAGAATGCCTGTGATGGATGGGGTTGCAGCAACTCGGTTGATTTGCCAGCGTTTTCCAGAAATACACGTTTTGGTGCTGACGACATTTGATGATGATGAATACGTTTCGCAGGCTATGCGTCATGGGGCGAGAGGTTATCTTTTGAAGCATACCCCGCTTGAGGAATTGGCGATCGCCATTCGAGCTGTGCATCAAGGCTACACCCATATGGGACCAGGACTGTTTGAAAAAGCTTTGACAACCCCTCAGATATCTGATTCAGTACACTCAGCTATCCCACCAGAACTAGCGCAACTGTCCCCTAGGGAAAAAGAGGTTCTGCGCTTAATTGCAATGGGATTGAGTAATCGCGAAATTGCCCATGTACTTTACATTAGCGATCGCACAGTTAGAAATCATGTGACGAGTATTCTCAGTCAGTTGCACCTGCGCGATCGCACTCAAGCAGCCCTGCTTGCTAGTACTTTTCTCCCACAGTTAGAAATATCATAGAAATATCAACTTATCAGTAATACAGCACATTGTTCGTGCGTGAAGTACAACACTCTTGTCTAAAAGCCGAGACACTAAGCCCTTTTTACTTCTGTAAGCGCAAAGCGCCCCCGAAGCGGGATACAAAGCAGCTAGCTTCCCGGAGGGCATATTCTAACAAATAACTGATGATTTTGCTGTAACTGATGTTCCAAGCATTTAATAAACGTAAATCGCCCCGCTTTGATCAAAGTTAAGCGTGATATCAGAAGCTGTTCTATATTTACTGGACATCTTTGGACATCGGTCAACATTTCTTGCTTCAACCTGGGGAGTCGGCTCCTTCCAGTCCACAAGCGTTAAGTTCGGGGCGAACCGACCCTACTGCATTTATTATCCGGTGCATTCGCAAGATTGATTGCCGCGTGCAAGTCTCTATCCTCTATGTGTCCACATTGGGGGCAATTAAACACACGGTCTTTTAATTTCAGTCCATTGTGTTTGTGTCCACATTTACGACACTGTTTTGAGGATGGATACCATTGGTCAACAATATCTAGTTTTGAGCCAAAGACTGACGATTTGTATTCCATCTGTCTACGGAACTCGTAAAAACCTAGATCACTGATTGCTGTCGATAACTTGCGGTTAGCAATCATGCCCGACACATTTAAGTCTTCAATCTTGATGTGGGCATATTTTTTGCAAATGCTCGTTGTTGTCTTGTTCAAAAAATCTTTGCGCTTGTCCGCAATCTGTTTATGAAAACGTGCCATTTTTTTGTAATACTTTATGGCATTGTTTGAAGCTTTTTCGCCAGTCCGTCTATCCCCGCGTCTTTTGTTGCGGTTACGACACTGAAGACGCCCTAGCTTGGTTTTCGCTATTTTATAGGGCTTTGGAGCTTCAACTTCGGTTCCATCGCTGATTGTGGCAAACGTCTTTACACCTAAGTCAATTCCTACAGCTTGGACGACTTCATGCATAACAGGTGGTATCCGTTCAGCATTCACAGCAAAAGAGACATACCATGCGTCAGCTTCACGAGATATCGTAAACGTCTGACTGATATAACTTTCTTTTAGCGGTTCAGTAAGTCGAAAAGTGCCAAGAGTAGGGATTTTGATAAATTTACCCGACTTAACCAACACCGAGCCGTTGCTGTCGTAAACAGTAAAAGACTGCTTATTATGCTTTGTTTTGCGAGTCGGTGCAAAGGCAATTCCTTTGCGCCATCTGCTAAATGCTGCTTGCAAGTCTTGTAACGCTGACTGGTAAACCTTAGATGACATGGTATTCATCCAAGCAAATTCAGCACGTTTCTTGGTGATATTGGTCAAGCACTTTTTGATAGCTTGTATTCGTTTGCTATCCGATGCTTTTAGTGAAGCGTCTACTGATTGCCAAAACAGGTCAAGCCCGTCATTGTACACTAATCGAGAAAAACCTGCATGTTGTGCCATCAAGCTTTGCTCTTGCTTATTCAGTTTTAGGCGTCGCTTAATTGCAAACATTAGTTTTTCTCGCTTAGGCTATACTTATTGTAACGCAATATTGGTTACTAATATGGGTAAATACAATTTAAATGTGAGAATTTCTGAACAAGAAAGACAAATTTTAGATGAATATTGTGCAGTAATGGAAAGAACTCAATCCGATGTCATCCGTGAGTTCATCCGGTCTTTAAAGCAAGAGATTAAGAAGAGTCAAGATGCCACATAATGTCCGGCAATGTCCGACAAATTGGTTATCAAATATCAACTCCTGCCTCAACTTGGTAAACTTGAACGGTCGCGACATTACCATTTACTGCAATATCGTATCTGAGTTTGACCCTTGGCTGTAAAGCATTAACCAAAAGGTAATCCGGAAGAGAAGTATTACTGAGTACACCACTCGCTCCTACTGGTAACTCTCTAATTCCCCCTTTCCCGCTTGTCAAACCGTATTGTAGAGGCAATCCTGTCTGATTCACAAGTTTGATTTGTACAGGTTGGTTGGGGTTTTGCACACGTGCTACAGGTTGCCAGTATCCTGGTTGATAAGTACGTGCGGGTGGGTTTGCGGCGTTGCTGAGTGTAGGAGTGACTAAGCCGAGAGTAGCGGCAAGTACAGCACTTGTCAAAAGTGGTAGTTTCATTGTGATTGTCTAAAAATTCTGAACTATATTTAATAACTATCGAAAACGCGCACAGTGCCCAAGCGCTTCTAGCTATGGGGGTGTAGTGCGCCTGGGGATTCATAAGCCCTGCAGGCACGCTACGCGAACGCAGTCCTAAAAACCATCCTATTGATTAGTAGATTAAGTGTATAATATAGTCAGGAGGTGATACAAGTGTTTAACCTGACTTACGAATTCAAGTTAAAGCCAACGCAAAACCAAATAGAAATGTTTGAGGAATGGCTAGAAACTCATAGACGGGTTTATAACCATGCTTTAGCCGAACGTAAAGACTGGTACAAGTCTCGCAGTTGCCAGGTGAACGCTTGTTCTCTCCTTAGTGAGTACATAATTTCTGCTGATGCGCCCCGCCCAACATTTGCTAGTCAATGCAAGTCTTTGACTGCTGCTCGTAAAGAGAATGAGCATTTAAAACGTGTTAATGCTCAATCTTTGCAGCAAACATTGAGGCGAGTAGAAAAGGCTTTTGTGAGTATGTGGGAACAAAATCACGGGTTCCCAAGGTTTAAAAAGCCGGGTAGGATGCGGTCTTTTTCTTTTCCACAGTTAGGGCAAGATCCATTAAGCAATGGGTATGTTAAGTTGCCTGTTATTGGCACGGTCAAAGTTCGCCAATCGCGAGACATCGCTGATGGTGGAGTAATCAAACAAGCTCGCGTGGTTAAACGTATTTCTGGATGGTACGTAATGTTAACTGTCCAATGGGATGTTAACCCACCCCAAAGGTTGCCACGCGGGGAAGTAGTAGGGATAGATGTAGGTTTAACAAGTTTCGTTGCAAGCTCCAATGGTCTTTTAGTCAAGCGTCCGAGGTTTTTTGTTGATGCCGAGCGCAAGCTTAAATTGCTGCAACAGCGCGTTTCCAGAAAACGTATTGGCTCGAACAATTGGAAGAAAGCCCAAAACAAAGTTGCTTCATTGCATGAGTACGTCGCCAATTGTCGTAAAGATTGGCATCGAAAGCTGTCTCACCAACTCTGCAATGACGCGGGGATGGTGTTTGTTGAAGACTTGAATCTTGTCGGGTTGTCTAGGGGGATGCTGGGTAAGCATTGTCTAGATGCGGGGTTTGGTCAATTCTTCAGCATCCTTGAACAGACTTGTTTTAAGCGTGGTGTCTATTTTCAGAAAGTAGATAGCCGGAAAACAAGTCAAATTTGCCCAAACTGCGGAACCGAAACGGGGAAAAAAGAACTTTCAGAACGTACTCATACCTGTTCAAATTGCGGCTATACAACAGATAGAGACATTGCAGCCGCTCAAGTAGTCGCGATACGCGGACTTGCAGCCGTAGGGCATACGGTCAAGATGCTTGCAGAGGGTAAATTCATTGGAATCCCCGTGAAGCAAGAATCCCCCGGCTTGTAGCCGTGGGGAGTGTCAAAATCACCTAACAAACCAATTCCCTCCAATGAGGTGTGCGGGTGTAGCTGAATTATTTTCCCCTTTCCCTCGCTACACCCCTAGGGGCGCAATGCCTTGCGCCCCTGCCGCAAGCGACGCTTTAATATCTAGTGGAGCCAGGACGGCTTACTTCATTGGGATCGCGATATGCTTGGGGTTCAGAGCGTTTGCGAGCAAAACCTGCAAGACCTGCAAGACCAAGTAAGCCAAGCCAGCCCCAATCAAAACCGCGATCGCCCCTTACATCCCTAGTTTCTTGAGAAGTGGTTGGGGCTGTGGTAGTGGTAGTGCTGGTACCCGTGGTTGTATCAGTACCTGCGCCTCCTGTGGTGTCTGTACCTGTAGTGCCGGTTGTGCCTGTGCTACCTGTACCTGTGGTGTCTGTGCCTGTGCTACCTGTACCTGTAGTGCCCGTGCCTGTGCTACCTGTACCTGTAGTGCTTGTACCTGTACCTGTAGTGCCCGTGCCTGTGGTGTCTGTACCTGTAGTGCTTGTACCTGTACCTATGCCTGTGCTACCGGTACTTGTAGTGCCCGTGCCTGTAGTGCCCGTGCCTGTGCTATCGGTACCTGTAGTGCCCGTGCCTGTGTTACCTGTACCTGTACCTATGCCTGTGCTACCTGTACCTGTAGTGCCCGTGCCTGTGCTACCTGTACCTGTAGTACCCGTGCCTGTGCTACCTGTACCTGTACCTATGCCCGTGCCACCTGTACCTGTAGTACCTGTGCCACCTGTACCTGTACCTGTACCTATGCCCGTGCCACCTGTACCTGTAGTACCTGTGCCACCTGTACCTGTACCTGTACCTATGCCCGTGCTACCTGTACCTGTAGTACCTGTGCCACCTGTACCTGTAGTACCTGCGCCACCTGTACCTGTAGTACCTGTGCCACCTGTACCTGTAGTACCTGTGCCACCTGTACCTGTAGTACCTGCGCCTGTGCCACCTGTACCGGCACCAGAACCAGAAGAGCCGGATTGAGCAGAAACAGGCACAGTTAAAGATAAAGTGGCTAAACTAACAGCAAAGGCACTAGCCCAAACATTTTTTGCAAAATTAGAAAGCTTCATAGTTGCGATTCCTTTAACATTCCAAGTATTGGCAATTTTTTGATTTTTAAAACGCTATTCCCCTTAGTTAATCAGCTAATTTCTTAAGTAAGCATGACTAAAACAAAGAGATAATTGTATGACCCTGAGTAATAAAATTCTTAAAAATCGTGACTGCTAATCTAGTTAATAAATTCAAAACTCAAAACTGCTAGCTCAACTCAGCTTTTACCAATCATCATTTGATGATTGAGTATTTACACAAACAAAAATTTTAGATACTTTAAAATTCGTTATTTTTCTTATTACTAGCGTCACTAAGTAGAATAACTTCTATTGTTTTATCTAACCTTCTACCGCAGGCAGAAACTGACTAAACCTAGAGGAATAGGCTTGATTTTAACTACTCCGGCGTAAGTCCCCACCATAGCGGTACACCGGACAAGAGCGCAAGATACTGTAAGACCTTCCACCGAACAAGTTGCTCTCTTGTTCGGTGGAAGGCTGGGCGGTTGAAGTTGGAAGCCCCACTATAAACGGTACTCCGTTTTAGTGGTCGGTACTTGACACCAACCTGTAAGCATGGATATTGTGAACCGTCATCTTTAGGGAAGCGGTCAGTGGTTGTGGGCTGTGGGGTGTAGTGAATTCTTTCATCCCTACACCCCTACTCACCTAACCCTTCTTAATCTGCAGACAGCGACTGCAAAATCTGTTGCAGAGGAATATCCACTAAATTCGGCCGGTTGTTGAGTTCGTAACTTAATGCAGCAATGGCTTTCTCTAAAACAAAGGCATCCAAAAGCACTTGCAATTCTGCGGTTGTCTTTGGCAAAAAGCTATCTTTGGAAGCACTTTCGAGATAACTATTCAAGAAAGCCGCACTCACCCAAACAGACCAAAATCTACTCCAAGCTTTTATCAGGGGGAGTTCCCCAGAGCGAATCATCCCTCTTTCTATTTCGCTGCGAAGCCCGTGGCTAGCAGCGTAGTCGAACGATAACAGCATTCCTGCTACGTCGCGAAGGGGAGAACGCTTCATGCGCCGTTCGCTCAAACTCCGACCTTCCCTGCCCTCAAAGTCAAAGATGATGAAATCCTTGCCCGTGTATAGCACTCGCCCCAGATGGTAATCTCCATGATAACGGGTACGCATGGCAGTAATTTTTTGGTTCAGGAGTAACTGGTAACGACCCAGAATTTCCTGTTGGCGGTCAAGGGCAGCCCTTGCTAGTTCTTGAGTGTCTGATGGCAGACCACTGAGCTTATCTTGTAATAAAAGGAATGTTTGCCCGGTTAGGTTGCGGGCGTATTGGTAAATAGAGCGCTGATAGAAGGATGAAAACGGTTCAGGGGCAAAGTCGGGATTTTCTGGATCAGAAGCTAAGGCAATATGGAGTTCTGCCGTACTTTGACCTAACAGTTGGGCGCTGACTAGGTATGAACCGATGGTTTGGTTCGCTAATTCTAGCGACTCGGGGACAAGGGGACTTGCCGACGCGGATAAATTTTCTGTCTTCGCGTCTGGTGGGTCTGTTTGCGTTTTTGCGTTATTGAAAGCTTTCAGCAACTCTAACAGGGAACCTGAGGGAACGGGTACCTCTGTAATATCTGCCTGCTGTGTCGTCACCAATTCAAAGTAGTCCTGCAAGCTATCGAGAGTGTAGTCCCAGCCAAGGCGGGTATCTTGAATATATTCTTGCAGTATTCCTACAGTCATGGGTAAGGTAGGCTGAGTTCCTGCTTTAGTTAGGCTGCGGTACTCCAGCGCCCCAGCAACGGGAGCATAGTGTTTTAAGAATTTTTTCTCACTGAGGAAGCGCCGCAGTTCTAAATCAGGGTGCATCCCCTCCTCAACTTTGCGGAGTATTTTCAAAAACAGGCGCTCTCCATAAATCACAGAAGAATTCTTGTGTTCTCCCTGAAGGATAGTCGGTTCAAGGTACGAATCCTCACCGCTCAACTGTGGGAATAAATCAGTCGCAGTGGCAATCAATTCTCCTGCCATCCCCTTATAGGAACGATTCTGGACAATTGCATCCACCAGGAGATTGAGAAAGTTCTTATCTGCTATGGCATCAAATAAAATTCCTACTTCTTCTCTGCCTTGAACTTCAAGGCGAGCCACCACCGCTTGAGGGGATTCTGCTAAAATTTGGCTTGCTTGCTCACCTTCTGCGTAAGCTAAGAGCAAAAGGTAAGTTTCGGGGTCTCCCTGGATGTAGTCCACTCGCAACCAAACCACCTTAGCCTCTGTGCCCTTATAGGACATTAAAACCGACTCAGTGATTTGTGTAGATTGAACACTCAGGGTTTTGCTGCGGAACCAGCTACAGGTATACAGGTAATCCTGCAGAATATACTCCAGAGTCGCTTTCACTTCTCGCTGGTTAAAAACATTGTGCCACTGACCGCTCACTACCAGCGTTGTCAACTCGGATTGAGGTTTAGGCGGCTGGGTCAAGCTGAGTTTGGGGGATAAAGCAAACCAGTAAAATCCATAGGGGCTAAGGCTGAGGAAGTAGCACGAATCCCCAACGGGTGGAAACTCTATTTGACCAAAAATTTCCACTGGCACAAGTCCCTTGAGGGCTGATAAGTCTAATTCGACTGTTTGCACAAACCGGGACAAATTCGCGACTACTAAAATTGTTTCCTCTTGATAGGTGCGAGTAAAGGCAAGAACTTTGCGGTTTTTTGGGTGCAGTATTTCAAAGCTGCCTCGACCTAATGCCTCGTAACGCTTCCTAGTGGCAATCAAGCGTTTTGTCCAATACCACAGGGAATTGGGGTTAGCCCGTTGTGCTTCGACGTTGATTGCCTCATAGTGGTATTCTGATTCCACAATCACGGGTAAATACAACCTTTGGGGGTTGACACGACTAAAACCAGCGTTGCGGTCGGAACTCCACTGCATCGGTGTGCGAACACCATTGCGATCGCCCACATACACGTTATCTCCCATGCCAATTTCATCCCCGTAGTAAAGCACGGGCGTTCCTGGCAGAGACAACAGCAGACTATTGAGCAATTCTATCTGACGCCGATCATTTCCCAAAAGCGGTGCTAACCTACGGCGGATGCCCAAGTTTACTCTCATCACAGGGTCTTGTGCATACACCCGATACATATAGTCCCGGTCTTCATCCGTGACCATTTCCAATGTCAGTTCATCGTGGTTACGCAAAAACAATCCCCACTGACAATTATCCGGAATGGCAGGAGTTTGGTTGAGAATATCAATGATCGGGAAGTTATCTTCCACCCGCAACGACATAAACAAGCGCGGCATCAGGGGGAAATGATAGTTCATGTGACACTCATCCCCAGCCCCGTAATATTGTGCCGCATCTTCCGGCCATTGATTCGCCTCGGCTAGAAGCATCCGGTTGGGGAATTTTGCATCGACGTGTGCGCGTAGCAGCTTTAGGAAATCATGGGTTTCTGGCAAGTTTTCGCAGCTTGTTCCCTCTCGTTCGTACAGATACGGCACTGCATCCAGGCGCAACCCATCTACCCCCATCCCCAACCAAAAATCGAGGACATCAAACACTGCCTGCCGTACAGCAGGATGCTCATAGTTTAAATCTGGCTGATGGGAGTAGAAGCGATGCCAGTAATATGCTTTGGCAATTGGGTCCCAAGCCCAGTTTGAAGTCTCAAAATCTTTGAAAATAATCCGCGCTTCTTGGTATTTTTCTGGAGTATCACTCCAGACATAGAAATCTCGCTCCTTACTGCCCTTGGGTGCGCGACGTGCCCGTTGAAACCAAGGATGCTGGTCAGAAGTATGGTTGACAATTAACTCAATAATGACGCGAATGCCCCGCTGATGGGCTGCTTCCAAGAACTCTTTAAAATCTTCTAAGGTGCCGTATATCGGGTTAACACTGGTGTAATCTGCAATATCGTATCCATCATCCTTCAGTGGCGAAGGAAAAAACGGCAGCACCCAGACGGCGGTTACACCTAAGTCTTGCAGGTAATCCAGTTTTTCTGTCAGTCCTCGAAAGTCGCCAATGCCATCACCATTGCTGTCCGCAAAGGCGCGAACAGGCACTTCGTAAATAATGGCGTTTTTAAACCATAGGGGATCATCTTTCAAAATTGAGTTTTGCATCTTACTTTCAGCTGTTCCTGGTTTGTACCTGTCAAAATGAATTGGCAGTAGTTAGGGTAGATGGGGTTAAAGTTATTAGGTCAACCTACACTACTGTTATAGGCGTGTGTATATTTGTCAAAAAAGTCACTTAAATTTTCATGGCTCAACCTCATGTGAGGGTATTTTCGGTTACCAAAATACCTGAAATTATCAAGTTCCCCATCTAACGTAAGTAAGAGCAATACTTGTTTAATAATCTTTACACAAACATTTTGTTCTAAGTAAGACCCAGTAGAAAGCAATAATTTTAAAAGTAGGTTTTAAGTTTTCAGGTAGCTTTGAATCAATAAATTTGTAGATAGCAATTCTTAATAATTTAACAATAACTGACACTTGAGATAGAGAACTCGTGAAGTGTTAGCACAGAATTTGTCAATCAACAGAATGATGAATTATATAGCTGAAATTCCAACAATAGTAATGGAAATAACAAAAAATTATGCATTTAGCTTGCATTGCAAGTATGAGGAAGATATGGTTGTAAGCAATCAAAAACACGCTGTAGGAGTATTTAGCAGCAGTAAAGCTGCGGAGCAAGCACTTAATGAATTGAAAGATTCAGGCTTTCCCATGGAAAAAGTTTCCATCATTGCCAAGGATGTAGACCAAGGGGAACAGCTTGCTAATGCCCAAGTCACCTCGCGTGTTGGTGATGAAAATGTAAATACTGCCACAGGAGTCGTTGGAGATACTCTCACAGCCGCTACTTGGGGCAGCGTTTTAGTTGGTCTGACAAGTCTGGCACTTCCTGGCTTAGGAGCCGTGTTAGCAGCAGGTTCCCTTGGTGTAGCATTAGCCAGCAGTGTTGGCGGTGTAGCTGTGGGAGCCGCAGCAACTCAGAATTTGGTGAAGGCGCTGGCTGATTTAGGTATTCCCGAAGAACGAGCTAGAGTTTATAGCGATCGCCTTCATCAGGGGAATTTTATGGTGGTAGTAGACGGCTCTGATGAAGAGATTCACCCTGCAGAAGCAGTGTTGAGGAAGCACAACATTGAATATTGGGGCATTTATGATTCCCTAGCGGCTTAAAATCTGGACGAAGCATAAAGTCTACTTTCTATGACTGCATTGTAAACGCAGTTAATCGGCAAAGAAACAGCAAAAGTCAATAGACCTCCTGCAAAAGTCGATTTTTTGAAAATCAAACCACAGATGGACACTGTCTTGCAAAGTTCTGAGCCTTCACCCAGTGGGAGCTGACGCGCTTCGGAGGAAACCGACCCTCAGACTTTCCGCAGATGCACACAGATAATTAACTACTGTTAATCTGTGTGCATCTGTGGTTCTAAATATCGATTAATCATACTTTTGCAACAAGTCTATCCATACATCGTGGGAGGATGAGAACCCCTGAAGATGTAGTTTGACGCACGGAGGAAAACTACATCTGTGTTTTAAACAGGGACGGGAAATCCGACACAAAGGGATAAATCCCTTTGTGTCTCTTTCTTTTTTCTCAACATATTCTCTTATTGCCTCTCTAATCAAGTCGTTGATTGAGCGTTCTGTGAGTGCTGACATCTTTTTCATATCTTCATATTCTTTATCAGACAGCCTTAAGTTATAGCGTTGCATCATCCCATATATGTGTTAATCTGGGATGATGGTAACACAAGGATGAAAAACTCCAAAAACAAAACGTGATGCCATGCCTACCCTCACAACTGAAGATATGGGGTTGTACTAAGAAGTCCTTTTTAGGAGCCGGAGAGTGCGTAAAATCTTCAAGGTTGGAAGGAAGGAAAGTGCCGTACAGCCTGAAAGGGTTGAGGCGCTTCGGGCTGTCTTACCCTCGTCAACGTGTTTTACAAAAAACACGAGACAACGTTGCAGAGTGTGGCACCTATCCCAGGTCGCAACAACAGTCTAGAATCCACGTTTTTCAAAGCGTGGAGAGTTCAATACTGCTTTTGTTCCTTGAGTCCTGATAGTTCGTCAATGACACGTTCCAAGCCAGCAACCACTCGTGCCAAGCGCTCGTAGTCAACTTTGTCCGGTGTATCTCCTTGGGTGTGGTAATAAGGATAGCGAAAAGGCGCGGTATCTGTAACCATCACGCCAGGATAGCCCTGCTGCCAGAATGACCAATGATCTGACCAGCCAACGCCAGGAATCTCGCCAGCAAGAGCAGCACCTTCAGAGGGAAATTGAGTATGGCGACGGAAGGAGGCGATCGCATCTCTAACCAGTCCTCCAGAAGCAATATTGCCGACAAAGCCAATGTAGTTTCCTTGTAACGGATAGATAGAACTCAGAGGAGCTGGATATTTCTGGCTGCCAATCTCATCGGAGTAATAGCCCATTGTTTCTAAGCTAAGCATGGCAACAACTTTTTCTTGACGCTGTTTGCAACGTTTGGCATAGACTAGACTGCCCATATTTTCTGTGTGGAAAAAGGGCGGTTCTTCATTAACAAACTCGACAAAGCGAAGGGTTCGCTCAGGCTTTTTACCAGCAAATAGACGAGCAAGTTCTAGGGTGGCAGCAGCACCAGTGCCATTATCGTTTGCTCCCGGACTAAAGGTCACTGAGTCATAATGACCGCCGATAATCACAATCTCGTCTGCTCGTTCTGCTCCTTGAATTTCAACTTCAAGGTTGTAGTAGGTTTGGTTGTTTATTGTGTATCCCTGCTGTCTGACTGAGTACCCAGCAGAGGCAAAGGAAGCTTTGAGGAAATCAGCAGCAGCCTCCAAACCTTTGTAGTACACGTAGTTACGTTGTCCAATCTCATTGGCAAGCTTTTCCACATCTCGTTTTAGGGCATCCCGTAGTGTGGTTTCTTTCTGAGTCAGTGCAGGCAACTGACCCCTGAAGCTTTCTCCTGGCATCTGAATCATGGCAAAATACGCCCCACTTATGAGAGTACCTAAAATGATAGCCAAGACACTCAGTCCGATTGCAACTGTAACTTTTGGCATTTGTGCATTTAACTCCACGTTGGCGATATGAGCAGCAAAGCGCGAGAAGGACTTACTGCTTATTGGATATTGCATATTTCGTATTCATTAACACGAGCAAATTTAACAGTAGCCTGTTCTTTAGAGAGAGGAACTCTCAAGACTAACAGTGTTACCTGTTAAAGAAAATCAAGCTTATAAAAGAAGGGGTATTAGTATGAGAACGCGCTACTTTGCTCTAATCTTGGGAATCTTCATTCTGCTCCTTGGTCTATCAGGATTTGTACCAGGTTTGCTGACATTACCTAACAATGGACCAGCAATCAAAGTTGATGCTGGATATGGCTACCAGTTGGGTTTTTTTCCAACCAATGTCATATTTAACCTCATAAAAGTAGCAGTTGGGGCATTGGGTATCGCTGCCTTTTGGAGCTTTGGCTTTGCACGGTCATATGCACAGATTGTGGCAATTTCCTATGGATTGCTAGCAGTTTTGGGTTTGATTCCAGGCGCTAACACGATGTTCGGTCTCATCCCAATCTTTGGGAATAATGTCTGGTTTCATGCAGTAACAGCAGCGATCGCAGCCTACTTTGGGTTTGTAGAACCAGTGTCACCACAGGAAGTGAACGAAGCCGGCAGGAAAATGGTGTAGAAGGATTTGCCAGGGTGAGAGTGGGGATATCGTAGACGCCCTCCGGAACGCTTCTTAGAGGGCGTCTACCCACCTAATCAAAAAGGGTTCCAATTAGGTTAGCCCCTCTTAAGTCTGCCTGCATCAGATTAGCACCTCTTAAGTCTGCTTCACTTAAATTGGCATCATTCAAGCAACAATGACTTAAATTTGCCCCTCTTAAATCTGCAGCCGACAAATTTGCTGATACCAAGTTAGCCCTAACCAGGTGTGTATCACTTAAGTTTGTGTCACGTAGGTTAGCTTCCCTCATATCTGCCGCCATTAAGTTGGCTCTTTTTAGGTTAGTCCCACTGAGGTTAGCCAAACTCAATTTAGCCCAACTCAGATTAATTTCACTTAAACTAAACTTGCAAAGCTCTGCACACCTCAAGTTCGCATTGCTAAAATTCCTTTCTCCTATTGCATAACGACGCAGAAGTTCATCAGTTGTCAATCTAGTTAAAACGGCGACAGAAGCACCTTGATAACACCATGAAGCTTGCATAAGGCTAGCAGCAGTGTGAACAGCTATCTGGTCACATTTGCTCATCACTACACCATTGCACTCATCCCACTGAGCGTTAAGCATATAAGCAATGTCTTTAGCGGCAGCAATTGAGTCAAACAACAGAACAAATTCTTGAGAGCGTCGTAACCAGTTATTGAAACCAATAAATCTCATGTCTTTCGTTTTTTAGCTTTTTGAAATTCAGGAAAAATTATTTTTTTAGTTATTTTTCATTGAAAAGAAAAAGTTAAGAAACACCTTCTAAGACTCGCCTATATTCGCTCTTTTTTGTAATACCTTTTGAATCAAGAAGGTGACTCCAGTTACCACCAATCCCACAGCTAATATTGGCACAAAGATACCCAGTACCGATAAGATAAACGAAATG
This sequence comes from Scytonema sp. PCC 10023, assembly GCF_963920835.1. NCBI lineage: Bacteria > Bacillati > Cyanobacteriota > Cyanophyceae > Nostocales > Scytonemataceae > Scytonema > Scytonema sp. PCC 10023. The sequence goes on along the minus strand of NZ_CAWUDP010000013.1, from coordinate 1,967 downwards.
CCTGCTTCAATTGTTGAAACGATAGGATTACCAATTCCACCTGTTATTGCTGTTGAAGACACGCGAAGCATTCCCGTCAAAGTTTGGAAAATACCCGCAGCCCCACCACCAGCAATGACTGCTACTGTCCATTCAAGCAAAGGGTCAGTTGTGCCGTGAACCAAAGCTTTGGTCATGAAAGTGCCGATGGCGATCGCCGTTGGTGTGGAGACTATATCCAAAGCATGATCAACCCACGGAATGTAATAAGCAGCAATCTCAATACAAGTGGCTACAGCAAACGCAAAAAGCGCTGGATAAGTTCCAATCCACTCAAATTCCGGTGCAAGTTGCAAATGTCCATAAAGTGCGGCAATACTCATGACAAGCGGTGGGACAAAGACCCGAAAGCCACAAGCGGCGCTCAAAGCGATGCCAATTCCAATGCTTAATAAAGTATCCATAATTTATATTTGTACGTGTCAAGGTATCGATGTCATTTGCTTACTACGTCAAAATGACAAGGTATTTAGACAAGCCTAGACTCATTTATTGTGAAAAATACCCTATCTCAAGGTAGATTAAAACTGCTCAATAATGTAGACCTTAGCTAACAGAATGGTATTATATATTTTTCGAGTTTTGCAATAATAGAGTTCTGGCAATTTTCCTACATAAAGCACTATAAAGGTGCTAGTTAAACTTACTCATCAAGATTTTTAAGAGAGCTATTTGGAAATTAAGAAAGACTCTAAAATTTAACGATAGTTCTAAGTATGAAGTGTAGAGTGTTGGAAATCAGCGCACCCTACACCATTCTCAAGCTACAGTTACTTAATGTGAAAGTTGCGAGCGAGGAGGAAGCGAAAGCTCGGTTTTGAGAGCTCTTAGGGCTGTTTTTGCCAAGATTTGATGACCTGCAGTTGTCGGATGAATGCCGTCCCAAAACAAAAACTTGTTTGGATTGTCACAGGTAGCAGCATTGTTTAAACAAGCGGTGGTCACATTTGTGAGACCAAATTTCGCTGGGTTTGTAATAGCTTCATGATACAAGGAATAAACATCTACTTTGATGATCTGAGTGTCAGAACCTAACTCCTGCTTGAGCCCATCCAAGGATTTACTCAAGGTAAGATTATGGGCGCTAGTCAAAGAATTCAGGGTACTGGAATACAAACCATTGTGTGTAGCTGGGAGCTTTCCCAAATCAGGTAAATTAGCAACCATGATTTTTTGAGCGCCCGCTTTTGAGAGCGATTGAATCGCTTGCGACAAATTGTCGCTCGACAGGGTAGCGCTGGTGGTAGCGCCATGAAGATAATCATTGGCACCAGCCCAAAGCACATATAGCGCATTCGGATTCACCTGCCGATGAGCTTTTGTAAAACTTTGAACTTGCGCTGTAACTTCACAGCATTCACTTTGCGGAGGTGTAAACCCTACTTTTGTAAGGGGTAGTTACACTACTTTTTATCTGGAAAATCATCTTAGAGGACTTTGCATATGGTTTTCGCCAGTGTCCTTGGAAGGTGAAGTTTCGGGTATACTTAGCAGAGTTATTTCATTCTTCGTCAACCCAGCAGGAACTGAAGTTCCACAGCGAGTAGGTTAAGTCGGTTAAAACTGAGTAAAATTCTAAGTTTCAGTTCGTTTTCACTCAAAGAAAGCAGCAGTTGCAATAACACGATTTTTGTAGGGTGGATATCGCCAGCAATTGACCCAAATGTCTATTTTCATAACCAAAAGCCTCCTTCTGATCTAGAAAGAGGCTTTATGGTTGTAAATATTAACCTGGCACCGAGCTATTGTCACAGGCAGCTACCCGCCAACTATCGTCGCCACAGCAGCGTTTCACAACTGAGTTCGGGATGGGGTCAGAGTGGTTCCACCGCGCCATAGGCACCAGGAAAAACAGTGGTCAGTTACCAGTTACCAAGATACTGTTAACTGAGAACTGATTCAAAACCCTGAAGGCTGCACAGTAACGC